>JACRHQ010000005.1 GCA_016217585.1 Candidatus Omnitrophota bacterium
ACGTCAACAGCGGCCGGTTCAAAACGCACGCTTCTCCCGAAGACGCCGCGTTTATGGTCAACATGGAAGTGGTCCCCGAGATCGCGCGGCAGCTGCGGTTGCGCGATCTGGGCGGGATCATCGTCATTGATTTTATCGACATGACGCGGGAGGACCATAAACGCAAGGTGCTTGAATCTCTCCAGCGCGAACTGGCCAAGGACCCGGCCAAAACGGAGGTCAACAAGATATCTTCTCTGGGCCTCGTTGAAATGACCCGGGCCAGGACGGGTAAGACCATTGAATCCATCTCGTTTGCCCCGTGTCCCTATTGCGACGGCCGCGGGAGGGTCAAAATCGTGTAAAATATCCGCATGAAAAGACTCTCTTCTAATTTTCCAGGTTTTATAGTATAATTTCACCTTCTACCGGATCGACTGTTTAATCAAATATCGTTATTATTACTAAAGGAGGTTTCTCATGTACGCAGTAATCCAGATCGGGGGGACACAGTATAAAGTCTCTGAAGGGGATGTCATTAATATAACGCGCCTGCCGGATTCGCAAGGGAGTGAAGTGACATTGGACCAGGTATTGCTTTTGGCCAACGGCGCGGATGTCCGGGTCGGGCAGCCTTATTTGAAAGATGTCAAAGTCACCGCCAAGGTCGCCAGGCATGCCCAGGGGACCAAGGTGCGCGCTTTCAAATTCCGCCGGCGCAAGGATTCCTCCACCATCAAAGGACATCGCCAAAAATTGACGGTGCTCAATATCACCAAGATCGCCGCCTGAACGAACCCTTTATGATATTTGTCGATGAGGTTAGAATACGCGTCAGAGCCGGGGACGGCGGCCAGGGTTGCGAGAGTTATTACCGGGACAGGTATATGCGTTATCCCCGGCCGGACGGCGGCAACGGCGGCAAGGGCGGAGACGTTATCGTGATGGCTGACCGCGGCATCCAGACGCTTCTGGATTTGAGATATAAACAACATTACCGCGCCGCCAAGGGCGGGAACGCCAGCAGTAAAGGCAAAAGCGGCAAGGAAGGGGCGGATTGTATCATCCGTGTCCCGATGGGGACGATCCTGCGGGATCACGCGACGGGTTTGGCGATCCGGGATTTGATGGAAGACCAGCAATCCGTCGTCATCGTTAAAGGCGCCCCCGGCGGATTGGGCAATGCCGCGCGTAAAATCACCACGGCCCCCGGCGTCGGTGAAGAGCGCATCCTCGATGTGGAACTGAAGCTTATTGCCGATGTAGGGATTGTCGGCTTTCCCAACGCCGGCAAATCAACGTTTCTTACCAGCATCTCCAAGGCCAAATCCAAAATCGCCAGCTATCCATTTACGACCATGCAGCCGATCCTGGGTATCGTCAGTGCCGGTGATGATAGCGGCAAGCCCTGGCATTTTACCATCGCGGATCTGCCGGGAATTATTGAAGGGGCTCACCAGGGCAAGGGGTTGGGGGACCGGTTTTTGCGCCATGCCGAGAGGACAAAGATTCTTCTTCATATGGTTGACATGGCCGGCAGCGAAGGCCGTGATCCTTTGGAAGATTACAAGAATCTGGAACATGAGCTGAAGGAATATAGCGACCAGCTGGCGTGTAAAGACAAGATTATCGTGGCCAATAAAATGGACTTGCCGGAAGCTGCCGGACATTTAAAGAGATTTAAACGCAGATATAAAAAAGAAATTATCCCGGTTTCAAGCCTCCGCAAGGAAGGATTGGATGAGTTGATCCAGTTAATTCGCAAGATTCTATGTCACGAAAATTCCCAAGGCCAGTCAAGCGCATCGTAATCAAAGTCGGTTCCAGCGTGATCGCCACCTACGCCATGAAACCCAGGGTGGCGCATCTGCGTTCTCTGACCAAACAGATTGCGGCTGTCGGGCGTAACGGGGTCGAGGTGGTCTTGGTCAGTTCCGGGGCCATCGTGCTGGGGATGGGAGAATTGGGACAAAGAAAACGTCCGGCGGACCTGGCCTCTTTGCAGGCGCTGGCCGCTATCGGCCAGGCCGCGCTGATGAACAGGTACACCGGGTTATTCAGGAAAAACAAAGTCAAATGCGCCCAGGTACTGCTGACGTGGGACGATTTTAATAGCCGGGTCCGGTATAACAACGCCCGCAATACCTTTCAGGCCATTTTGCAACGCGGTGTGGTGCCGGTTGTCAACGAAAACGATACGATCGCCACCGATGAAATCAAGTTTGGCGATAACGACAAGCTGTCGGCCCTGGTCGCCTGTCTTGTCCAGGCGGACCTGTTGCTGATCCTCTCGGACGTCGAGGGGTTGTTTAATCTCAAGGACGGGAAAAAGGAATTGTTCCGGGAGATCCGGGAGATTACCGGGGATATCGAAAGCGTCGCCTCCGGTGACGCCTCCGGCGTCGCCGGAGGGACCGATAAAAAGCATATGTCCCGGGGCGGCATGACGGCCAAGCTCGACGCCATCAAAATCGCGACACAGGCGCGGATCCCCTGCGTTATCGCCAACGGTGAGAGCGAAGATGTTCTCTTGCGCGTCCTGAAAGGCGAGCGCATCGGCACGTTCTTTATGGAAAAAGAAGGCAAGCATCTTGCCAAACAGCACTGGATCTCGTTTGGCGCCAAACCGAAAGGGTTTATCACTGTCGATGACGGGGCCCGAGAGGCCTTGCGAAAAGGGGGCCGCAGCCTTCTTTTGCCCGGGGTTGTTTCCTGGGAGGGGCATTTCGGCGTCGACGACGTGGTCGTTGTCTATGATAAAAACAAACGGGAAATCGCCCGCGGCCTGACGAATTATTCGACCGCCGATCTGGGCAAGATTCAGGATAAAAAAGGGAAGCCCGAGGTTATTCACTGCGATAATCTCGTATTGTGCGAGCGATGAAAAGTGTAACCCACATGATTGTTCAGATGGCGCAGAAGGCAAAGAGAGCTTCTGTGCCGCTTTCCATGCTGGCGACCTCGGCGAAAAATGATGCCTTGCAGGTCATGGCCAGGGCGTTAACGGACCGGAAAACCTATCTTGCCGCGCAAAACCGCAAGGACCTCGCCGCGGCCAAAAAATACAATTATGCCAAAGCCCTCGTGGAACGTCTTACCCTCGACGATAAAAAGATTGAAGAGATGGCGCAGTGTTTGTTGGATACGGCCAACCTGAAAGATCCGGTGGGGGAAGTTTTGGGTGTTTTTACCCGCCCCAACGGTTTGGTCATTGAGAAGGTGCGGGTTCCATTCGGGGTCATCGGGATTATTTATGAATCGCGTCCCGACGTGACCAGCGACTGTATCGGGCTGTGTCTGAAATCAGGCAACGCGGTGATTTTAAAAGGCGGCAAAGAGGCCTTTTACTCGAACAAGGCGATTTTCAAGATTCTTCAAGAGGCATTGGAATCAACACAAATTCCGGCGGAAGCGGTGCAGATGGTTTCCTCCACCGACCGGCGGGCGGTGAATGTTCTTCTATGCCAGGACCAGTATGTTGATTTGATTATCCCGCGCGGCGGGGAAGGGTTGATCCGTTTTGTCGCCGGGCATTCAAGCATCCCTGTTGTCAAACATTATAAAGGCGTTTGCCATACGTATGTGAGCGACAAGGCCGACATGGCCATGGCGCGCAAAATTTGTTATAACGCCAAAGTCCAGCGCCCCGGAGTCTGCAACGCCATGGAAACGATGCTTGTCCATCAAGGCATCGCGGGGCGTTTCTTGCCGCCAATGGTTGAAGAATTCAAGAAAGCGGGTGTTGAAATCCGCGGATGTCCGCGTACCCGGCGTCTTATCAGAACCGGCATCAAGAAGGCGACGGAAAAAGACTGGAGCACGGAATACCTCGACCTTATTTTGTCCGTAAAAGTCGTCGACAGTCTGCAGGACGCCATTGACCACATCAATACGTACGGCTCCCGTCATTCGGACGCGATTGTGACGGAAGACACCAAAGAAGGCGAACAGTTTTTGAAGGCGGTTGATTCGGCCTGCCTGTATGTGAATGCCTCAACACGGTTTACCGACGGGTATCAGTTCGGATTCGGCGCGGAGATCGGCATCAGTACGGATAAATTGCACGCCCGCGGGCCGATGGCCCTGGAAGAACTGACGACGTATAAATATCTGGTGCACGGTAAAGGGCAGATACGCCAATAATCGCCCTTGAAGCAGGTTGCGTAATATTCAGTGATGACGCGCAGAATCGGCATATTGGGAGGGACATTTAATCCGATCCACATCGGGCATTTGATGATTGCCCAGGTGGTTTTGGAAAAGTTTGGACTGGACAAGGTGATTTTTGTCCCGTCCTTTTTACCGCCGCATAAAAGCGCGCGTAATGTGATCGATGCCCGGCACCGTTTGAAGATGGTCCGTCTGGCCGTGCGCGGAAACGACCACTTCGAGGCTTCGGCGTTTGAAATTAAAAAAGGCGGGAAGTCGTACAGCGTCGAAACCGTCCGGTATTTTCAACGGCGATATCCCAGGACGAAGCTGTTTTTTATTATCGGAAGCGACCATGTCCGTTCTCTGCACACCTGGCGGCAGATCAAAGAAATCGTCGGGATTGTTTCTTTTATCGCGGTTTACCGGCCCGGTTTTGAGGCGATCCGGTCTTCTTTGCCGATTAAATCGATCCGGATCTCCGGCGTACATACCTCTTCTTCGGATATCCGGCG
>JACRHQ010000059.1 GCA_016217585.1 Candidatus Omnitrophota bacterium
GCATGGAAGTGATGCAGCGGGTTGCCAAGCGCCATGGGCTGGCGTGTTTACTGCACGAGAAACCTTTTTCCGGCATCAACGGTTCCGGAAAGCACAACAACTGGTCGGTGACCGGCCCCGACGGCAAAAATTGGTTTTCCCCGGGTGACAACCCGCACGAGAACGAAAGATTTTTGATCATGGTCGCCGCTGTCCTGAAGGCTGTCGATGAAGGCGCCGCGCTTTTGCGCGCGGGTGTCGCCTCGGCCGCCAACGACCACCGCCTGGGGTCGCATGAAGCCCCTCCGGCGATCATCTCGGTTTATCTCGGCGAGCAGTTAACCGACATCATCGAGCAGATCGAAAAAGGCGGGGCCAGGTCGTCCAAAGAAGGCGGGACGCTGGAAGTCGGCGTTAATTCCTTGCCGGTTTTGCCGCGGCACGCCTCGGACCGTAACAGGACATCGCCTTTTGCCTTTACGGGTTCGAAATTCGAATTCCGCGCCGTGGGCTCTTCGATGAGTCTGGCCGGCCCGAATGTCATTCTCAACACCATCGTCGCCGACGCCCTCGCCTGGATCTGCACCGAACTGGAGAAGGCCTCGGGGCAGAATATCAACAAGGCCGTCCAGAAAGTGCTGCAGGATATTATCAAAAAGCACAAAAGGGTCATCTTCAACGGCGATAACTACACCGAAGAGTGGGCCAAAGAAGCCAAAAAAAGAGGGCTTCCCAATTTAAAGACCACGCCTGAAGCATTGGCGGTTACCAAAGATCCTAAAGCCATCGCCTTGTTTGAACGTCATGGCGTGCTGACCAGGACCGAGCTGGCTTCCCGTTACGACGTTTATATGGAAACCTACAACACGACCCTCAAATATGAGGCGGACCTGGCGGCCCAGATGGCCAAGAACATGATCATGCCGGCCGTTTTGAGCTATCAGGGGGGATTGGCGGAAACCATTAAAGCCGTCGAGACCAGCAACAAGGGGAAGGTCTTAGAGACCCGCAAGATCCTCAAGGAAGTCACGGGCTTGACCGAGACCGCCTGGGAGCAAATCGCCAAGCTTGAAAAAGCCGGCCCCGGCGGTTCCGCGGAAAAGATCAAAGCCGCCATGGAAGAGTTAAGGGAGACCATAGACACGCTCGAAGGTTACGTCCCGGTAGAGACCTGGCCGCTGCCTTCATACGCGGAAATGTTGTTTTTGTTTTAATTCGCCCGATTGATGATGTCGGTGAATTAATCCAGTATCATCCATCAGCCCTTTGGTTCCTTGTCGGTAGATAAAAGCGAGCCAAAGGGCTGATTCATTGAAGGAGGACCTCAATGATTATCTTTGTCAAAAATATCAGCCTCGAAGGGCCGGAGACGCTGGGGACCTTTTTCCAGAAGCAAGGGTATCCCGCCAGGGAAATTGACCTGCAGGCGGGTGATCCATTGCCGCGCGATCTTGAAGGTGCGCAGGCGATGGTCGTCCTCGGCGGGCCGATGAATGTCTATGAAGAGGACAAATATCCCTTTCTGAAAGAAGAGGACGCCTTGATCAGGCGCGCGGTGGCGCAAGGGGTCCCTTATCTGGGCATCTGCCTGGGGGCGCAGTTATTGGCCAAGGCCTGCGGCGCGCGGGTCGTGCGGTCCCCGAAAGAAGAAATAGGTTTTTCAACCGTCCAGTTTACGCAAGAGGCTGGAACAGACAGCCTTTTCAAAGGGCTGGGGAAAGAAATAGATGTTTTTCAATGGCACGGAGACATGTTTCAGATCCCTTCAGGAGGGAAATTGCTGGCGGTATCGAAGGATTGTCCTCATCAGGCCTTGCGCGTTGGGGCTTGCGCTTACGGCCTGCAGTTTCATGTCGAGATAACCGGCCGGACTGTCCAGGACTGGTCGCAAGAGTATTTTGGGATGGATGCCGCGGCCAGACAACAAGCCATGCTCGAGGATTATCGCAAGAAAAAAGACCAATTCCACCGCGTTGCTGATAAAATATATGAGAACTTTTTGAAAATAATTACGACAAGTCACAAGGACACCAAGTCACCAAGTCACAGGTGACCCGGTGACGTTGTGACATGGTGACCTCATCATGTTACGCATTGCTTTAGCGCAAATCAATCCCACCGTCGGTGACCTGGCCGGCAACCGCGGCAAGATCGTCGAATATGTCGCGCGCGCCCGCGTCAAGGACGCCGATATCGTGGTCTTCCCTGAATTGGCCGTCTGCGGCTATCCGCCGGAAGACCTGCTTTTTAAGGAACATTTTGTGCGCGACAATATCAAATCCCTGAATTTGTTGGCCCGGGAGGTCAAGGGGATCGCCGCCGTTGTCGGGTTTGCCGATATCGATAAAGATAAACGCTTGTACAACGCCGCCGCGATCATCTCCGATGGGCGGCTTAAGGGCATCTACCGCAAGAAAGAACTGCCCAATTACGGGGTGTTCGATGAAAAGCGGTATTTCACCCCCGGAGACGACAACATTGTTTTTTCTCTCGGCGGACACGTATTCGGTGTGACGATCTGCGAGGACATCTGGATCGAGGGAAGCGTGTATCAAAGGCAGGTCAAGAGTGGCGCAAATTTCCTTATCAATATTTCCAGCTCGCCGTACGACGTGGATAAACTGAAGAAACGGCAAGGGCTTCTGCGAAAAAGGGCGCGGCAAGCCAAGACGTTTATCTGCTACGTCAATCTCGCCGGCGGCCAGGATGAACTGGTCTTTGACGGCGGCAGCATGGTCCTTGACCCGCGCGGCAGAACACTCGCCTTCGGCAAGCCGTTTGAGGAAGATTTGGTGATTGTGGACATTCCCGTGAAATCTGAAAAGAAAACGTCGAAAGCGGTTGTGTTGAGTAAAGGCGTTTTTCATGGAATCCAAGCGCCGGCCGGCAAACAGATCGCTTCGGAAGGAAGCGGCCTCGAACGTATTTACAAGGCGCTGGTTTTGGGCGCTCGGGATTACGCGCGCAAAAACAAGTTCCGCGATTGCTTGATCGGGTTAAGCGGCGGAATAGATTCGTCGCTGGTCGCCGCGCTTGCCGTCGATGCCATCGGCAAGGAGAACGTGACCGGCGTTTCGATGCCTTCGCGGTTTAGTTCGGCAGGGACCCGCAGCGACGCCCGCCGCCTGGCGCAGAATCTGGGGATCAAGTTCCAGGAGGTTCCCATCGAAAAGATGTTCGAGGCGTTTTTGGCGCAGCTGCAGGAAATTTTCGGGGAAAAAGCCTTTGGCCTGGCCGAGGAAAATCTGCAGGCCCGGATCCGCGGCACGCTTTTGATGACCCTCTCGAACCGCTGGGGCAGTCTGGTTTTGACGACGGGGACCAAGAGCGAGGTGGGGGTCGGGTATTGCACGTTGTACGGAGACATGAGCGGCGGCTTTGCCGTCATCAATGACGTTCCCAAGACAACCGTTTACGATTTGGCCCGGCTGGTCAACGCGAAGGCCGGAAAAGAATTGATCCCCCAAAGCGTGATCGACCGCGCGCCGACCGCGGAGTTGAAGGAGAATCAGAAAGACCAGGATGCCTTGCCGCCGTACGATATTCTGGATAATATGCTGCGCGAATACGTGGAGGAACACCGCTCTTTGGCGTATATGGCGCGCAAGAATGACAAGGAGCTGGTCCAAAAAGTCATCGCCATGGTCGACCGCAACGAATACAAGCGCCGGCAGGGGCCGCCCGGCGTCAAGATCACCCCCCGCGCCTTCGGCAAAGACTGGCGCCTGCCGATCACGAACAAATACCGCGAGAGCTAAGGCCCTGGATTCGGATGTGGGTAAACCATGAAATAGGGAATTGACAATTTTTAATTTCATGGTATATTTGAAGCATGGCGCGTCCAATGATTTCAAGAAGCGGATATACAGGCTTTATTAAAAAAGCGCTTGAACGTAGCCGGGCTGTTGCGCTTTTGGGGCCCCGCCAGTGCGGCAAGACCACGTTAGCGCAGGAGCTGGTTGATATCCATTCCCCCAATTATTTTGATCTTGAAGATCAAAACAGCCTTATAGCCCTGGCTGATCCGAAGGGGGTGCTGGAGCCTTTGAAGGGCCTGGTTGTTATCGATGAAGTCCAGCAGCGTCCCGAACTCTTCCCGGTTTTGCGTGTCCTTTTAGACCGTAAACCCTTGCCCGCGAAATTTCTTATTCTCGGAAGCGCTTCGCCCGATCTTTTAAGGCAGTCCTCGGAATCCCTCGCGGGGCGGCTGGAATTGATTGAAATGGGAGGGTTTGATCTGGAGGAAGTCGGGCGGGGGAAGGCAAAAACGCTTTGGCTGCGAGGCGGTTTCCCGTTATCATTCCTGGCTAAAAATGACACGGACAGTTTTGCCTGGAGAAAAAGTTTTATCAAAACGTTTCTTGAGCGCGATTTGCGGGAACAGGGGATTGAGCTGCCGTCGGTGACGCTGCACCGCTTTTGGGCCATGCTTGCCAACAGTCACGGCCGGGTGTGGAGCGCGGCGCCGATCGCTTCTTCTCTGGGGATTTCGGAACCGACCGTGAGGAAGTATCTGGATATTTTCACCGGTGTATTCATGGCGC
>JACRHQ010000061.1 GCA_016217585.1 Candidatus Omnitrophota bacterium
GGTCGCCTTTCAATCCCAGCAGCGTCGAGACATCCCCCTCATTCATCACGCCCTTGCCCCACAAGGCCGGGTCCTGACAGTGTTCTATAAGAAACAACCCCGTCATTTTGGAATATTCCAGGGCCAGGCGCATCAGGCGGCTGTTGCCGACCGTTTTTCCGTCGTCGGAAAGCGCGAGGCATCCGGCCTGCTTGAGCTCGAACATGTCCGTCAATTCTTCGCCGTTTTGCCCCCGGGTGATGGCGCCGACGGGGATGACGTTGACCAGCCCGACCCGCTTCGCCTCTTTAAGGATGGCTTCCACGATCATGGCGTTGTCGATGACCGGAGTTGTGTTGGGCATGCACATGATCGTCGTGAATCCGCCCTTGGCCGCCGCCCTCGATCCGGTTTCGATGGTTTCCTTGTCCTCCCGGCCCGGTTCGCGCAGGTGCACGTGCATGTCGATCAGCCCCGGGAAAACCAGCTTGCCGCCGGCGTCGACGGCCTTGGCGCCGTCGGAGGAAACGTTCTTCCCGATTTTGACAATCGCGCCCTTGTCTATCAAAACATCCTGCGGCTCTTTGTGCATCTTGTCGGCGTTGACAATGATGGCGTTTTTAATTAATAAAGACATTGTTCTCCTTTTGGGATATCCGAGGATCCGGTAATCCGGGACTAGGGGAACCGGTTATCCGGGAATCCGGGACAAGCTTGACAATTTCCGGATAAACGGATAACCTTTTCATTCTTCCACCTTCGCTTTCCCTTTCCCCAGCAACAGATACAACACCGCCATGCGCACGGCGACACCGTTGGTCACCTGGTCGAGGATGACCGAATGTTCCCCGTCGGCGACTTCCGCCGAGAGCTCCACGCCGCGGTTGGTCGGCCCGGGGTGCATGATCACAATATCTTTTTTCGCCTGCCGGAGACGCTCCCGGTTGACCCCGAAACGTTTGGCGTACTCGCGGACCGACGGCAAGAACTGGTTTTCCTGGCGCTCTTTTTGCAGCCGCAGCAGCATCAGGACATCGCTTGTCCTGATGATTTCGTCGATATCATAGCTGACCCGCACGCCCAGTTTCTCAATACCCGCCTGCAACAAGGTCGACGGACCGCCGACGGTCACCCGCGCGCCGAGTTTGTTCAACCACCAGATGTTCGAGCGCGCCACGCGCGAATGCAGGATATCACCGACGATCCCCACGTTCAGCCCGTCGATCTTCCCCAGCTTTTCATGGATGGTGAACATGTCCAGCAAGGCCTGGGTGGGATGCGCGCGGCAGCCGTCGCCGGCGTTGATGACCGCGGCCTTCAGGTTCCGGGCCAGGACATCCGGCGCGCCGGAGGCCGGGTGCCGCACGACGATCGCGTCGATGTTCATGGCCTCAAGGGTGCGGGCCGTGTCCAGGAGGGTTTCCCCTTTGGAGAGAGAACTGCTGCCGATAGAAATATTGATGGTATCCGCCGAAAGCCGTTTGGCCGCCAGCTCGAACGAGGCCCTCGTCCTCGTCGAGCTTTCGAAAAAAAGCATCACGACCGTCTTGCCGCGCAAGGCCGGGACCTTTTTGACCTCGCGGGCGGAAACCTCCTTGAACGATTTGGCCGTTTCCAGGACCAGCTCGATTTCCTCGCGGCTTAAGTCCTTGACGTCCAGAAGGTCTTTGTGGGTCCATTCGGTCATATATTCTGCACTATTTGAAATTAACTCGACAGTCAGGCTATCCGGTAATCCGGTTATCCGTGACTGGGGTATCCGGTTCCACGGATATCCGGTTTTCCTAGTCCCGGATTTCCGGATCGTCGGATTCCCTTAGCTGCTAACCGACTTCAAAACTTACTGTCTCTTTTCAACTATTACCTCATCCGCACGGCTATCCACTTCCTCAAGGATCACTTTCACATTCTGGTCCAGCGACGTGGGGATGTTCTTCCCGACGTAATCGGCGCGGATCGGCAGTTCCCGGTGTCCGCGGTCGATGAGGACCGCCAGCTGGATTTCGGCCGGCCGGCCGAAATCGATCAGGGCGTCCAGCGCCGCGCGGATGGTCCGGCCCGTGAACAAGACGTCGTCGACCAGGACCAGCTTCTTGCCGGTGATATCAAAATCGATCTTCGTCTCCCGCACCAGGGGTTGGGCCGATACCAGCGTCAGGTCGTCGCGGTAAAGGGTGATGTCCAGGATGCCGACGGGGACTTCAGTGCCTTCGATCTGGCGGATGCCGTCTTTCAGCCGCTGCGCCAGGACGGCGCCCCGGGTGCGGATCCCGACGACGCACAGGTCCCCGACCCCTTTATTTTTCTCCAGGATTTCGTGGGCGACGCGCGTCAGCGCCCGGCGGATGGCGTCGGAGTCGAGAATTTTAGAATGAGTAGTCATACGTGAAGGTCGGGTATCCGGTAATCCGGTGACCCGGTGACCCGGAACTAGGCGATCCGGATCTCCGGATACGCAGATATCCCCCAGTCAATAAAAAAACTCGCCCTCTCAAGATGAGAGGCGAGTTTTTGGCTTTTGCTTTTGTATTGCATATTTTCCCTTACCGGCCTCGCGGGACCGAGTTAAAGGTTAAAGTCATTGCTTCAAGTTGTTGAAACTATACCATCTGCCCGTACAGTTGTCAACAAATTCATTCTTACACCGAAATAGAAAGAATTTCTAAAATTTCTCGAGATCGGCTAATAGCTTTTTGAGAACCTCATTTACCCCATCAACCAGAGGGACAATGCGTTCCGCGTAGACCTCAAAGGCGTAGGCGTGACTAAATCAGCCATAGATGGGGACCCCTTCCCTCCGGATAAGATCATTAAATTTACTTTTAGAAGAAAGATCGATGAGGTCAACAGACCTCTTTAAGCCAAAAAGCAGGTCCCCGTAAAATCTGAAAAAATCTCCCGCACGGATCCCGTCGACAGCCAAATCGATATCTCTGCCTTCCCTTTCCAGCGACGCACTTGAGCCAAACAGCAGAATTTTCCTGACCCGATACCGGTCCGCCAGAGAAACGATTGTTTGTCTTTCTTGTTCCGAGAGCATGGCAGAATTATAACAGACTCCTTCCGAAACGTCGTTTTGACGTTTCGGAATTTTCTTGCGGATAACAAGAAAGCGTTTCCATAAATTCCCAACAAGCTATTGTTTGCCGCAAGAAAATAACTTATACTTTTAGTATCAGTTATCGGCGGTGTTCAGGAAAACCTTTTCGCGACCGTTATCCCGTTTAACCATAGCCCGGAGGGTTAAATCCATGAGAAAATTTCTCCCCTTTATTCTTTTATTATTACTTGCCCGCCCCGCGCAGGCCGGATCGGTCCAGTTCAGCACCTATGACCCCGCGCCCTTCGGGATGTACGACCGCCTGCGGCTTGTCCCGCGGGCATCTCTCGCGGGCCCGGCCTGCGACCCCGGAACATTTTACTACGAAACAGGGGCCGGATTAAAACTTTGCGATGAGAGCGCCGCCTGGGGGCCGCTGGGCAGCGGCGTCTGGACGCAGGACAGTGTTAACAATTATATTTATCCGGCCGACACGGCCACGAACCCGAATCTTAAAGTCGGCATCGGGACCACAACGCCCAGGACAAGGTTGGAGCTTGGCACTGACGGCGCCATCCTGGCAACCGGAACATATGGTTCAGGCTGGACAGAGCCAAACCTCGGAGGTGGAACAAGGTTGCTTTGGTATCCCCGCAAAGGGGCGTTTCGGGCAGGGTATGTCAACGGCACCCAATGGGACGACGCTTACATCGGGGACTATTCCGTCGCGATGGGAGCCAATACTTGGGCCCGCGGCCTTGCTTCGACGGCGATGGGAGCCAATACTGCGGCCAACGGTCTGAATTCAACGGCAATAGGGGCGGGCGCTATAGCCAACGGTGTTGCTTCAACGGCCATGGGGGGTTATACTATAGCCGACGCCTTTGGTTCTTTTGTTTTGGGGCAGTATAATGTGCAGTCCGGCGATAGCATGTTATGGGTTCCCACAGACCCGTTGTTTGTCATCGGCAACGGCACCAATTCCGGATCGCTTTCCAACGCCATGACCGTGCTCAAAAACGGCAATGTCGGCATCGGGACGACGACGCCGAATAATAAATTACAAGTGGCGGGATTGGTTAATTTTGACGATACCCTCCTTTCCACCTCTTTGGGTTATCAGGCGGGAAACGCAAACACAGGAATTGACAACACTTTCGTGGGCTACCAATCCGGTCTCCCCAACACCGGCGCTAATAACACCGCCAGCGGATCGCGGGCGCTTCGCTTCAACACCACCGGAACTAGTAACACCGCCAGCGGGGCGTGGGCGCTTTACTCCAACAGCACCGGCAGTTTCAACACCGCCAGCGGATCGTGGGCGCTTCGCTTCAACACCACCGGCGCTAATAACACCGCCAGCGGATGGCGGGCGCTTGACAACAACAGCACCGGCAATTCCAACACCGCCAGCGGATCAGGGGCGCTTTCCGCCAACACCACCGGCAGTTACAACACAGCCTATGGAACCGAGGCGCTTTACTCCAACACCACTGGAGATTATAATACCACCAGCGGATTTCGGGCGCTTCGCTCCAACACCACTGGAATTTGCAACACCGCCAGCGGATACAGTGCGCTTTACTCCAACACCCTTGGCAATTACAACACAGCCAATGGACACAATGCGCTTATCTCCAACACTACTGGAAGTAACAATACCGCCAGCGGAACTTATGCGCTTATCGCCAACTCCACTGGAAATTCCAACACAGCCAATGGATACAGTGCGCTTAGCACCAACACCACTGGATATGAAAATACCGCCAGCGGATATGATGCGCTTTTCTACAACACCACTGGATTTCAGAATACCGCCAGTGGAAGTCAGGCGCTTTTAAGTAACACCACTGGGACTAACAACACCGCCAGCGGAACCAGTGCGCTTGCCGCCAACACCACCGGAAATAAGAACATTGCCGTAGGAAGTGGTGCGGGTCATAATATTACAACCGGCTCCAGGAATATTATTATCGGCGCTAATATCGACGCTCCGTCAGCGACGGCCGATAATCAGTTAAGCATCGGCAATTTGATTTTCGGCACCGGCCTGGACGGCACAGGGACAACGGTCAGCACCGGCAACATCGGCATCGGGACGAACAGCCCCCAAAGCCGTTTACAGGTGAACGGTTATATCCAATTGGCCACCATCCAGGGGGGATCACCTCCGGCCGCCGATTGCGATAGCGCGGGCGAAACAGGACGCATGGAATTCGATGCCGCCAACAATCTGCTTTATATCTGTGGCAATGCCGGCTGGATAATAAAATGAACCTCCTCTTTGAGACCCGCACCACCGACCCGGGCGCGCCGGTCAATGGCCAGATGTGGCTGTGCGCGGACACCGGCGACGCGACGCCGTGTAACGGGATTTAAAAATGAGCATATCAGAAGACCAGTTTATCAGTGGTCATAATATCATAAATTCAGAATAACAGGATTTCATAACTTATTTTCTGTTAACCTGATACACCGATGTTCTGCTCACTGATATACCAATAACCTGATGCGCTGTGGAGTTGACAGATTGTTATCTTTAGTATATATTTATTACAGGAATAAAGAAAATCAGCATTTTCGTAAATAAGTGAGGTGACTCATGGTGATCACAAAGACATTTGTACGCAAACA
>JACRHQ010000063.1 GCA_016217585.1 Candidatus Omnitrophota bacterium
AGACGTCGCCAAGCCCGAAAAAATCGGCGGCCACGGTCACCGCCAGCGTCCCCTTGAGGATGTCCAGGGCAAGGACGATAATGCCGGGCCCTTTACCGAGGACCCGGAAGACGTTGGTCGCCCCCACGGTGCCCGAGCCGTGCCGGCGGATGTCGATGCCTTTGCAGAGTTTTCCAAAGATATAGGCGGTGGGGACCGCCCCCAGGAAATAACTGACCCACAACCCCAGAACAAATTTCACGACGCGGCTCCGTTGTTGATAATCTTGATCCCCTTACGGATATAATCAACACCCGAGATGACCGTGAGAACGATCATCGGATACCAGAAGACGCAAAAAACCGGCCAGCGCAGCAGGATCCCCAGGACCGACAGGACCTGAAAAAATGTCGTGGCCTTTCCCCAGACAGTCGGTTCAAGGGTAAAGTCACCGTGGAACAAACGGATGATGGCCGCGCCCGAAAGCAGGATCACGTCGCGGCTGATCACCCCGACGACCAGCCACACGGGAAACCGGACGCCGCCGCCCAGGACCGCCCCGATTTTATACAGACAGATAAAGGCGCTGATCAAAAGCAGTTTGTCCGCCAGGGGATCGAGGATGGCTCCCGCCTTTGTCCTTTGGTGGCGCCGGCGGGCAATGTACCCGTCGATCACGTCCGAGATGACCGCGAACAGAAATATTCCCAGGGCGACGAGGCGCAGGTGGTCCTGCGCCGGCGTATAATACAACACCGTCGCGATAAAAAACGGTACCGCGAGGATGCGGCAAACAGTGATCTTGTTGGCGAAGGTGAGTGCCATATTATTTCCTCCCGAAGGCCGAGAGGCTCCCTGCGTCCCTCCCCGGGAGGAGCCTACTGGTCAACAGGCTTAAGCGTCACGTGGTGGACCGGACAAAACTCCACGTTCGGGGCATAATGTTCGCCGCCGACGGGGCAGTATTTCGATTTCACGTCCACCGGTCCAGCAGAGGCGGAAGACGTAATGGCCTTGATTGCGCTTTGCGCTTCGGGGTCCGTGACCACCTGCCGCTGGAGCCGGCGGGCTTCTTCTTCGCTTAACGGATGACCCGCCATCGCCCCCGAGACGGACACCACCGCTTTGTGGACTTCCTGCGGCGTTTCCCGACCCTGGCTTGCGGAGGGCAACGTCCGGCATCCGCTCCCGCCGACCGACGCGATCAGGATAAAAACAAGAACAGTGATTGCGTCTGCCAGCCTATTTCTTTTTTCCATCCTGGCTGCCCCAACCGTCGTCTAAAAACCGGAGGCGGTCAAGCGGCCAGTAGATAAACTCCGCCCGGCCGATGACATTGGCCTCGGGGACAAATCCCCAGAACCGGCTGTCATGGCTGGAGGCGCTGTTGTCCCCCAGCACGTAAACGGATCCTTCCGGAACATGGACGGGATGCCCTTCCTCACCGTACTGCCCGCGGTTATAATAATAAGTTTTGTCGATTGACAGCTCCTCGACATGCTTGCCATTAATATAAATATCCCCGTCTTTGATTTCAACCGTCTCGCCCCCAAAAGCGATCAGGCGTTTGATAAAATCCCGTTTGGGGTCTTCAGGAAAAATAAAGACAATAATATCCCCGCGTTGGGGCCTGGAAAAACCCGGAATACGTTTATCGGTAAAGCGGACCTTCGGCCCGTAGCGAAGTTTGTTGACCATCAGCCGGTCGCCGACCAACAACGTCGGGATCATCGAGCCGCTGGGGATCTTGAACGCCTGGATAAAAAATTCCCGGATAAAAACGGCCAGAAGGAGCGCGACGACAATCGACTCGACCCATTCGCGGGCCGCTGATTTTTGCGTTGCTTTCGCCGGGGACGAAGGTTTCGCTGTCATAATTCTCTTCCTCTATAGTTTTAAGGCCGCCTGGAAGGCCTCCTGGGGGATCTCGACGTTGCCGACCTGTTTCATGCGTTTCTTGCCCTCTTTTTGTTTCTCCCAGAGTTTCTTCTTGCGCGTGATGTCGCCGCCGTAACATTTGGCCGTCACATTTTTCCCCATCGGTTTGATGCTCGCGCTCGAAATGATGCGCCCGTCGCAGGAGGCCTGCACGCGCACCTCGAAAAGCTGGCGCGGGATAAGTTCCTTGAGTTTGGTCACCAGCGCCAGGCCTTTTTGATACGCGGATTCCTTGTGCACCAGACACGAGAACGCGTCGCAGACCGAATCATTGATCAGAATATCTAACTTGGTGATCTTCGCCGGCAGGAACCCCTTTAGCCGGTGGTCGATGGAGCCGTAGCCGCGCGTGACGGACTTGACCATGTCGTTAAAGTCCACGATCACCTCCGCAAGCGGAATGTCGAAGATGACCCGCATGCGGTCCGACACGTATTCGCTCTGCACGAAAACCCCGCGCTTGTCCTTGGCAATTTGCATCACGTTGTCCATATGTTCGACGGGCGTGAGGATC
>JACRHQ010000062.1 GCA_016217585.1 Candidatus Omnitrophota bacterium
ATACTGGACGGCAAAGTCGCGGGTCAGAAACAGGTGGTAATCGGGTATTACCAGGACAAGAGAGATCACGTGGACAACGCCGATAAACACCCCCGAGCCCATCACCAGGCCGCGCACACGGGCGTCCTAGACCATATAGGCGCCCGCCAGGCTGCCCATAAAAAAGGTGAGCATCATCCCGAAATCCCCGCCGACGATCAGGCTGACCAAAAGGCTGCCGGCCAGCGACATCATAAAGGCAAGCTGCAGGTCGTTAAAGAGCAGCATGGTCAGGAGGGCGACCCCGGCCACCGGGATATACCGCACGGGGATCTGCGTGTAATAGATGACGGCGTGCGCCGCAAAAACAATCAACGCCAGCAACAGCCCCAGGTGAAGAAACAGCTTGTAGCTGACCTTGCGGCAGAGAATCAGGTGGAGCGCCAGGAACAAAAGAAACAGGGGGATAATGAGCGGGTACTGGACCGCCCGGCAGAACGCGCCCAGCGCCGCGGCCGTGACAACGGCGACGACGATGTGCGCGATATTTTCTTTGGTCTGTTCTTTAACCTTGCTGATCATTCGCGTAAGCCTCGATAATCCTCTGGACGAGTTCGTGGCGTACCACGTCGTCGCTGGTCAGGTGCACGAACCGGATGCCCTCGATATCTTTTAAAATTTTCTCCGCGTTGACCAGGCCGTTGGACGCGCCCTTGGGCAGGTCGCTCTGGGTGATGTCGCCGGTGATGACGGTCTTGGAGTCGAAGCCCAGCCTCGTCAGGAACATCTTCATCTGGAACGGCGTGCTGTTCTGGGCCTCATCCAAAATAACAAAGGCGTCGTTGAGGGTGCGCCCGCGCATGAAGGCCAGGGGCGCGACCTCGATGATCCCCTGCTCGGTGTAACTCTCCACCTTGTCGGCGTCCATCATGTCGTACAACGCGTCATAGAGCGGTCGCAGATACGGCAAAACTTTTTCCACCATGTCGCCGGGCAGATACCCGAGGCTTTCCCCGGCCTCGATGGCCGGCCGCGTGAGGATGATGCGGCGCACCAGTCCTATTTTCAAAGCGTTGACCGCCATGGCCATCGCGAGGTACGTCTTGCCCGTCCCGGCGGGCCCGATGCCGAAGACAATGTCATGATGTTTAATGGCGTCGACGTACTCAATCTGTCCCTTTGTTTTCGGGGTGACCAGCGTCCCTTTGACCGAGACGTCGATTTTCTCCTTGGCGAGGAGCTTGAAATCGATCCCTTCATCCGGCTGGGCCAGCCTGAGGGCGTAGATGATATCCCTTTTCTTGATATCCCCGGCCGTGTCCAGGATCCCCAGGAGGTAATCGAACAGGTCGCAGGTCCTGTCCACCTGCGGACGGTCGCCGCTGATCTTCAGGCCGATCTCATTGCGCACGACCCGGACCTTGAGTTCCTTTTCGATCAGTTTGAGGTTGCTGTCGTATTTTCCGAACAGGAGGGGCAGTTTCTGGGTGTCGACAAGTTGGATGGTTCTATCCATAATAGGCCGGCCGGTGTAATCGCACGGTTAATCCTGGGGGATCTGCAAGACCATGCCCGGGCGCAGACGGTCCGGATTAGGGAGGACGGATTTATTGGCTTCGGAAATCCTGGGCCACTTGTTGTAGGAATCGTAAAATTTCTTGGCGATCTTCTGGAGGGTGTCGTCTTTTTCCACCGTGTATTCAACGAAACGGGCCACCGCGGCGCCGGCACCGGGAGCACCGGCCTGCGCCTCCGCGGCCACGGACGCCCCGCCGGCAACGGACGTTTCTTCCTCGTCGACGGGTTTGATGTTCCCCGTCCCCCGCGAGATCTCCATCACGTAAACCTTGCGCGTTTTCTTGCGCTCGGCGATATTGCCCGATTGCATACTCCCCCCGACATACCCCTGGTTGTCCACGCCGGCGATTTCCTGGTCCACCCGCGGACGGTCTTCAGCGTAAGTACGCATCTCAATCCCCGATGTACCGCAGCCGTAAAGAAAAAGCCCCAAAGCGCAAAGGATCGTTCCTTGTATTATTGACTTGGGCATTACAACCTCCTCCAATGAGCCCCCTGCGAACAAGCATACGCAGGGCGAGTTGGACCCCCACCGTTTTGATTCGTTTTGATTCGCTTTGCGAATACAAAACGAATCAGTGGGGGTAATTTATAACATGCGTTATTATACCTTCTTTAAACCCAGCTCGTCTAACTGTTTTTTGTCAACTTCAGAGGGGGCGTCCGTCATCAGGCAGCTGCCTTTCTGGGTCTTGGGAAAGGCGATCGTGTCCCGGATCGAATCCAGCCCGGCCAGAATCGCGAGCAACCGGTCGATGCCAAAGGCCACCCCCGCGTGCGGGGGCGCCCCGTATTCGAAGGCCTTCAGGAGAAAGCCGAAACGCTCCCGGGCCTGCGCGGCGTCGAGGCCGATAATATCAAATATCTTTTTCTGCATGTCCCGGTTGTGGATGCGCACCGACCCGCTGCCGAGCTCATTGCCGTTGAGGACCAGGTCATAGGAGCGGGCGCGGACCTTGGCGTAATCGCCCTTTTCAAAATGTTCCAGGTCTTCTTCCATAATGGAGGTAAACGGGTGGTGTTCGCTCTCCCAGCGCTTCTCTTCCTGGTTGAACTTGAACATCGGGAAATCCACGACCCAGGTGAAGGCGAACTCGTCCTTGTCCTTGCGGTTGCGCAGGTCCGGCTTGTCGCTTTTGTATTCCTTCATCGCCTGCGCGTGGGTCATGCGGGGAAACGGGACCGGGATATCAATGCCCTTGATCTCCTTGAAAATCGTGTGGAACAGGCCTTCCGCCAGGGCGAAAATATCTTCCGGGGTGACAAAGGACATCTCGATGTCCAGCTGGGTGAACTCCGGCTGGCGGTCGGAGCGCAGGTCCTCGTCGCGGAAACACTTGACGATCTGGTAGTACCGGTCAAAGCCGGAGACCATCAATATCTGTTTGAATAACTGCGGCGACTGCGGCAGGGCGAAAAAATGGCCCGGGTTCAGCCTCGAGGGGACCAGGAAATCCCGCGCCCCCTCCGGCGTGGATTTGGTCAGGACCGGCGTCTCGACCTCGAGGAACCTTTGGCTGTTCATATAATCGCGCGCGGCCGCGTACAAGCGGCTGCGCATCTCCAGGGTCTTGAGCATCCTGGACCGGCGCAGGTCCAGATAACGGTAAGTCAGACGCAGTTCTTCGGAAGGTTCTATCTCGTCGGTGATCTCAAAGACCGGGACCTCGCTGGCGTTGAGGATCTCGAGTTCTTCGGCGCACAGCTCGACCTCGCCGGTCGGGATCCCGGCGTTGACCATCTTCGCCGGACGGACCGCGACCTTGCCGGTGACGCGGACGACATATTCCGGGCCAAGCTTCTGGGCGAGGGTGTGAGACTGCGGGCTGACCGACGGCACGAAGACGACCTGGGTGATCCCGTAACGGTCGCGGATGTCGATAAAAATCAGTTTCCCGTGGTCGCGCCGGGCCGCCACCCACCCGCACAGGGTGACCTTCTGATTACCGTGCGCCCTGTTCAAGTCCCCGCATGTGTGTGTCCGTAACATAAACCCTCCCACATAATATGAAAATATGAAAATAAAACTGGCATAAAATAATTTTATATTGTATATTTATATCAAGCAAAGGAAAACAAAATGCTAAGAAAATTAGGTCAAAATTATCAAATCGCGCTGCCGAAAGAGATTGTCCGGGACCTGCACCTGAATGTCAACGATTATGTGGACATTCGCGTCCAGAACAATGAAATTATCCTTGAGCCCCAGGTCGTCATCCCCAAAGACCAGGCCTATTTCTACACCCCCCCGTGGCAGGAAGACGAACAAAAAGCCGGTAAAGACATCGCCGAAGGACGCGTGACAAAAACCAAGGGCGTCAAAGAGCTGTTCAAAAAACTTGATTCGTGATGCACATTGAAGCCACCGAAACATTCATCCGGCTCTACCGAAAACTGCCCGAAGAGATCAAAACGAAGGCCAGGAAATCCCTGGAGTTCCTTGCCTCAAATCCCTCCCACCCTTCTTTAGGGCACAAGAAGATGGCCGGGCAAAAGGACATCTTCGAAATTCGCGTTTCGCAAAACTACCGGATCACCTATCAAAGAGTCGGCGACACGGCTTACCTGCGCAAAATCGGCACGCACGACCTCCTGCGCGATCCTTAATTCTTGCGACCATCAGCTACGATTGTTATGGTGATTACATTCGAATCAAGTGTCCCCTTTAAGCTGGTCTCGTGATAGCGGGCACCTGCACACCTGGGCATACCTGCTATACACCTGTTTATCCGCTCGAATGGTCAGCGCAAGCGGTTGAGGCGCCTCTGCCAGCCTCATCCGCTCCTGCAGGCTCATCCCCGTCATGTCGGCGGAAGTCAAGGACTCCAAGGCCAGCAAAAATACCGCTGCCGTGACAAACGATTTTATAATCCGCATATATTTTACTCCCCTTCATCCTTGCAGAATAGTTATGAGTTTCTCTTCTTTGACTTCCCGCTGTTCGCCGGTCGTCATGTCCTTGAGGGCCACGACGCCTTTTTTCTCTTCTTCCTCGCCCAGGATGACCACGTAACGGCTCCCGGATTTATCGGCCGCGCGCATCTGGCTCTTCATCGAGGAAGCCTTGTAGCTGATGTCGCCGGCGATCCCCGCGCGCCGCAACCGCTGGAGGATGCCGAAGGCCTTGGGGAAGACGTTTTGGTCCAGCGCGATCACGTACGCCTTCAGGCGATCCTGCGGCGGCTTGGTGCCGGGTGGCACGGCGGGCATCGCCAGGAGAATACGTTCCACGCCGCAGGCGAACCCGACGGCGTCGACCTGCGGCCCGCCGAGCTGGGCGACGAGGTTATTGTAACGGCCGCCGGCGCTGACCGCGTCCTGGCTGCCCAACGACGGCTGCGTGATCTCAAAGACCGTGTGCGTGTAATAATCGAGCCCGCGCACCAGAGACGGCACCTCTTCGAATTCAACGCCGAGGCCCTGGAGGATCTGTTTAAGGCCGGCGTAATAGTTCCGGCTTTCTTCGGATAAATGTTCATGCCCAGGATTCAAACCCGCGACGACCGCGCGGCAATCGCTGTTTTTGCAATCCAGGATACGAAACACATTGCGTTCAAAGCGGTCCCGGCAATCTTCGCAGAGTTTCGCCACATCCGCGTGCAGGGCCTTGCGCAGGGCGCCGGAAAAGCGCTCCTTGTCCTGCGCCGAGCCGAGGGTATTGATTTTCAGCCGGAAATCCCTGACGCCCAGCGTCCGCAGGAGCTCCACGTTCAGGGCGATAATTTCCGCGTCGAGATACGGTGTCGCCGTGTTGGCTCCGATCGCCTCGACCCCGATCTGGTGAAACTGGCGCAAGCGCCCCTTCTGGGGGCGTTCACCGCGGAACATGGGGCCGATATAAAACAGTTTCGTCAGCGCCTCCCGGCGGTCCATGCTGTTCTCGATATAGGAACGGACGACCGAGGCCGTCCCCTCCGGACGCAAGGCAAGTCCCTCCTCATTGCTTGAGACAAGTTCGAGGAGCTGCTTGTTCACCACGTCGCTGGTCTGCCCCAGCGAACGCTTGAACAGGGCGGTTTCCTCGAAAACAGGGGTGCGGATTTCCCTGAAGTTATAAGTGCCCAAAAGCCGGCGGGCCTCGGCTTCGATATCTCTCCACAAAGGTATTTCCTCCGGGAGGATATCGATGGTTCCGCGAGGAACGCGAGGGACGCGAGGAACGTGGGGTTGGGGTATCGAAGATTCTTTGGTCATTTTAGCATGAACCCCGCCCTCTCACTGTCGGTGAAAAGGCGGGGTTGTAAATGTTATCACACGATGTCTGCCGCCGGGACTATTTAATCTTGTGCTTCATCTCCAGGCCTGGCTTGAAGACAACCACTTTACGGGGAGGGACCGGAACGCTTTGACCCGTCCGTGGGTTGCGGCCGAACCGCGCTTTTCGTTCCTTGATCTTGAACACGCCGAAGTTGCGCAATTCGACTTTTTCGCCGCGCATCAGGCTATCGACAATCACGTCAAAGGTCTTCTGGACGACCTTTTTGACATCCACCTGCTTGATCCCGGTCATGTCCGTGATGCGAAGGACTATATCTTTTTTGGTCATTGATCCACCTCCTAATGGTAACCAGCGTAACATCAGTATGTTACAGTGTCAAGGAAAAATTCCCCTCGCCTACCAGTTCCTTGATCTCGCTCATCAGTTCTTCGTTCGGGGCCACGAAAAGGTCTTCCCCCACAAGGATCTGGACACTTTTATGCGACGGCGTGTCCATGCTCAAATAAACGGGAACTTTCCCGGGAAAACCGGCGAGCTTTTCCTTGAGGTCCCGTAATTTCTGCTGGTCTGCCTGGGCCAGGTCCACGCTGATCTTCTTGATGGAGCCGTACACGTCCTGGATGTGTTTCATGTCGTTGGCGACGATCTTGGGCTCGTCGTCGCGCTTGCTGACCCGCCCGCTCAAAAAGATGACTTCTCCTTCATTCAAATATTTGGCCAGCTGCGTGTAGGTGGAAGGGAACACGACCACTTCCACCTCCCCCTCCATGTCTTCCAGCCGCAGGATGGCCATGCGCTCGTTGGTCTTGCGGGTGTTGGTCAGCTTCACTTCCTCCAGGAGCCCGACGATGCGCACCTCTTCTCCCTCGATCGCCTGCCTTAAAGCCCTGGTGGTGCAATTGGTGAACTCCTTGATCTCGGCCCCGAAATGCGCCAGGGGGTGTCCGCTGATGTAGAACCCGAGGATCTCCCTTTCATGGGCCAGGATTTTTCCCTTGGACCATTCTTTGATCTCCGGCAAATTTTCCGCTTCCTTGTGGAACCCCCCGCCCTGGCCGGCGAGGTCGAAGAAAGAGACCTGACCGGAGGCCTTTTCCCTCTGGGTCTTGGCGCCCACGGCCAGCGCGGTCTCCAGGACCGCCATCAGCTGCGCGCGGTAAACCTTGAAACAGTCCAGGGCGCCGCATTTGATCAAACTCTCGACGACCTTGCGGTTGACCAGACGCAGGTCCACCCGCCGGCAAAGGTCGAATAAAGAGGTGTATAAACCGTCTTTTCTGTTTTCCACGATGGAATCGATGGCCGTCGAGCCCACGTTCTTGACCCCCAGCAACCCGAAACGGACCGTGCGCCCGTCGACGACGTCGAACTCCTTGACGCTCCGGTTGATGTCCGGCGGCAGGACCGTGATCCCCATCGCCCCGGACTCCTTGACGTATTCGACGATCTTGTCGGTGTTGTTCTTTTCGCTGTTGAGAAGCGCGCACATGAACTCCACCGGGTAATTCGCCTTCAGATACGCCGTCTGGTACGAAATAAGCGCGTACGCGGCCGAATGGCTGCGGTTAAAGCCGTACCCGGAGAAATAATCGATGAGGTCGAACAGCTTGTTCGCCTTCTTCTCGTCGATATTGCTGAACTTCGCGCAGCCCTCGACAAAATCCTTGCGCATCTGGTCCATGACCGCGGGGATCTTCTTGCTCATCGCGCGGCGCAGGTGGTCGGCCTGGGTCAGGGAAAACCCGGCGAGGGCGACGGGGATCTTCATGACCTGTTCCTGGTAAACGATGATCCCGTAGGTTTCCTTGAGGATCGGCTCAAGCCTGGGGTGGTCGTATTTGACCTGGACCTCGCCGCGTTTGCGGCGGACAAAGTCGTCGAGCATGCCGCTGCCCATCGGCCCCGGGCGGTACAGGGCCAGGACGGAAATAATGTCCTCGAACTCGGAAGGCTGGGTCTTCTTCAAAAGCTCGCGCATCCCCGCGCTTTCCAGCTGGAACACGCCGAAGCTGTTGGCCTGGCTTAACAGGGCGTACGTCTTCGCGTCGTCGAGAGGGATCCGGGCGATGTCCATTTCCACCCCGTGGATCTTTTTGATCAACTCGACCGCCTGGCTGATCACGGTCAGCGTGCGCAGCCCCAGGAAATCCATTTTCAAAAGGCCTATCTTGGCGATCGCGTTCATGGCGAAGCCCGTCACGATCTGGTCGTCGCTGGTCTTAAACAGCGGCACGTATTCGTTCAGCGGCTTGTCGGCGATGACGACCCCGGCCGCGTGCGTGGAGGCGTGGCGGTTCAGCCCTTCCAGGACCTGCGCGGTGTCGATCATCTGACGGGCGGTCTGGTCGTCGTCGTATATTTTCTTCAGCTGCGGCTCCTTGACAAGGGCGTCTTCGACGGTGATGCCAAGCTCGCCGGGGACCAGTTTGGCGATCTTGTCGACGTCGGCGTAGGGGACGCCCATGACGCGCCCGACGTCGCGGATGGCGGCGCGCGCCTGCATGGTCCCGAAGGTGATGATCTGGGCGACGTTCCCGCTGCCGTATTTGCGGGTCACGTAGTCGATGACCTCGCCGCGGCGCTCGAAACAAAAATCGATGTCGATGTCGGGCATCCCCGCGCGGTCGGGGTTCAGGAAACGCTCAAAAAGGAGGCCGTATTTCAAAGGGTCCAGGTCCGTGATCCCCAAGAGATAACTGACCAGGCTGCCCGCCGCGGAACCGCGGCCCGGCCCGACGGGGATCCCCCGGCCTTTGGCAAAATGGATGAAATCCCAGACAATCAAAAAATAGCTGATGAACCCGATCTTTTCGATGACCTCCAGCTCATGGTCGAGGCGCCGGGTGATCTCCGGCGTGACCGCCGCGTAGCGTTGGCGCAGCCCTTCCCGGCACAATTCCCGCAAATAGGCCTCCTGGGTCTTGCCGTCCGGAGGGACAAACCGCGGCAGGTGGACCTCGCCGAAATTCAGGTCAAGGTTGCATTTCTCGGCGATGGCGACGGTGTTCTGCAAGGCGTCGGGGAGCCAGCCGAACTCCCGGGCCATCAGGGCGGGGTCTTTAAAATAAAACTGGTCGGTCTTCATCCGCATCCTTTTGGGGTCGTTGAGCATCGCCTGCGTCTGGATGCACAAAAGGGCTTCGTGGGCCGTGGACTGGGACTGCTCCAGATAATGCACGTCGTTGGTGACGACCAGCGGCAGGTTTAATTCCCGGGCGATCTTCACCAGGCCTTCGTTGACCGTCTTCTGCTCGGCGAGGCCGTGGTCCATGATCTCGATGTAAAAATTCCCGTCGCCGAAGATCTGGCGCAGTTCATCCGCCGATTTCAAGGCCGCGTTGTAGTCGCCCTGCTGCAGGTGCCAGGCGACCTCGCCCTTGAGGCACGCCGAGGTGGCCAGCAGGCCGCGCGCGTGGCCGGCGAGGATTGCCTTGTCCATCCGGGGGAA
>JACRHQ010000060.1 GCA_016217585.1 Candidatus Omnitrophota bacterium
CGTCCAGGGCGCAACCGGCGATCCTTTTTTCCTGCAGCACTTTGGCGAGCGCCGCCTCGTCGATAATCCCGCCGCGGGCGCAATTAATGAGACGGACCGTTTTTTTCATCTGTTTAAACTCATTTTCTCCGATAAGATTTTTTGTCTCGGCGCTTTTGGGGATATGGATGGTGATATAATCGGCGTCCTTTAAAAGCGTTTTTAAATCAACAATTGTTACTCCCAGGTTGGCGGCAACTTCCAGGGAGATGTAAGGATCAAAGACGATGACCGACATGCCGAAGGCCTTCGCGTATCTGGAAACAGTCGAGCCGATGCGGCCGAACCCGACGACACCCAGGGTTTTGCCGTGCAATTCAACGCCGCCGAACTTTGAACGCTCCCATTTTCCGGCCTTAATGGAAGCGCAGGCCTGGGGGATATTCCGGGAAAGGGCGAGGATCATGCTCATCGTGTGTTCGGCGGTGGAAGTCGTGTTGCCCGCCGGGGTATTCATGGCCACGATGCCCTTCCGGGTGGCCGCTTTGAGGTCGACATTGTCGAGCCCCACGCCGGCGCGCCCGATGAATTTCAAGCGGCTGGCGGAGGCGATGATATCGGCGGTTACTTTGGTGCTGCTGCGCACGATCAAGGCGTCGTAATCCTTGATGATCGCCTTGAGCTGCTCCGGCGTCAAATCGTATTTGTAGTCGACCGTGAACTCCTTGACGGCCTTCAAGATGGCCAGCCCCTCATCGGCCAGCTGATCACTGATCAATATCTTCATGACGGCCACTCCTGTGTTGGTTCTGTTATGAGTTAAAAACTTTTTGCGCCGCGGCGACCCCCGCGCCGAGGGTAAACTTGTGTCCGAGTTTCAGGAGGACTTTTTCGAGACAGGAAATGCCTGTCAGGATGTCATATTCATCCACGCACCCCATGTGCGCGATGCGGATGATCTTTCCTTTCAGGGTATCCTGTCCTCCGGCGACGGAAATCCCGTGAGTATCGCGCATAATCTTCAGAACTTTTCCTCCGTCGATCGCCGCCGGCAGGCTGATCGCCGTCAGGACATTGGAAATGCACGATTCATCGGGGAAAAGCGACAACCCCAGGGCCCTGGCCGCCTCGCGGGTCCCTTTGGCCAGCCTGGCGTAACAGGCGAACAAATTTTCCAGGCCTTCCTGCTTGACGCGCCGCAGGCTTTCATTGAGCGCGATGACGATCCCGATGGCCGGGGTAAACGGCGTATCGACGTCAGCGAGTGCTTCCCTGGATTTGCGCAGATCAAAATAGTACCGGGGGCTTTTCGACGTTTCAATCAACTTTAACGCTTTTTCACTGGCGGAAACAAACGCCAGCCCCGGAGGGAGCATCAGCCCTTTGTGAGAAGCGGATACGACAACGTCCACTCCCCACGCATCGGTTTTAAGATCGACCACTCCCAGGCCGCTGACCGCGTCCACCACCAGAACGGCGCCGGTGTTGCCGACAACTTTAGCGACGGCCTCCACGTCCGTCGTGATGCCGGTGGAGGTTTCCGCCAAGGTGATAAAGACGGCTTTAATATTCTCGTCCGCGTCCAAAGTCTTTTTGATTTCAGAAGCCTGCACGGCCTTGCCCCAGACGACCTGGATGACTTTAGGGACGACGCCGTAGCTCTGGCAAATTTCCGTCCAGCGTTCGCCGAACTTGCCGCCCTCGACCGTGATGGCCTTATCGCCGGGTGAAAGGAGGTTGCTGACCGCGGCCTCCATCCCGCCCGTCCCTGATGAGGTCAGGATGTAAATGTCATTTTTGGTCTGAAAAACATATTTCAAGCCTTCGATGGCTTCTTTCAGATTTTCCTGGAACTGCGGGGTGCGGTGGTGGATGATCGGTTTTCCCAGCGCGGCGCAGATCTCCGGCGGGATCTGGGTGGGGCCGGGGGTCAGGAGCAGATTTCGTTTCATGGCGACAACCTTTCTGTCGAATTCGTTCGAGATTAACTTTTCTTGTGTTTTTTGGCGCTGATAATGACTTCGTCGACCAACCCGTATTCCTTGGCCTCTTGCGCGCTCATAAAATAATCGCGGTCGGAATCTTTCAGGATCCGGTCGATGGGCTGACCGCTGTGGAGCGCGAGCAATTTATTCAGTTCCTCTTTCATCCTCAGGATTTCCTTGGCCTGGATCGAAATGTCGCTGGCCGTCCCCTGGGTGCCGCCCCACGGCTGATGGATCATGATGCGTGAATAAGGCAGGGCTAAACGCTTGCCTTTGGTGCCGGCGCTCAAAAGGAGCGACCCCATACTCGCCGCTTGTCCGATACAGTAGGTGCACACGTCGGGCTTGACGAATTGCATGGTGTCATAAATGGCCAACCCCGCGGTGACCGAACCGCCCGGAGAATTAATGTAGATGTTGATATCCTTGGTCGCGTCTTCGCTCTGCAGGAAAAGCAGCTGGGCGATGATCAGGTTCGCCACCGTGTCATCGATGGCCGTGCCGATAAAAATAATGCGGTCTTTGAGCAGCCGCGAATAGATGTCATAGGCGCGTTCCCCTTGTGAGCTTTTTTCAACGACGATTGGCACGAGCACTTGCGATCTTGGGTCCATATTATTTGGCCTCCTCCCATTCTGCTTCTTTAAGCAGGAATTCCATGACTTTTGCCGCCAGGTTATCGTTTTTATCGACGGTGATATTCTCCAGTTCGGCGATTTTCTCCAGGACCAGATAAATCCTGATGTCGCGTTCCACCGCCTCCTCCAGCTCCTTGCGGATTTCTTCTTCTTTCTTCCGGATCTCCTCGGCGGATAATTTCTGTGCGGCCAGCCGGCGCCGGATATCCTCCAGCCGGCGCTCAAACTGCCGCTTGACCAAGGACGGCGGCGTCA
>JACRHQ010000065.1 GCA_016217585.1 Candidatus Omnitrophota bacterium
GAGACGCTGGTAATGAGGATGAGTCCGGCGTCGGTGAGCACATGAGCCAATTCTCCTAACTGATGAATGTGCTGGACGCGGCTCAAGACACGGTCATTGGTCCCCGTGCCGGAATCCAGGATCTGATTGGAGACGCCCAGAAAGTAAGTGAACTTCCCCATTTTGAATAAAATTTCTTCCAGCGCTTTGGCAAGGGCCTGTTTACCTGTGTCAACTTGTCCGGTCAAAACGATCAGAACAGCCTTGTGCTGATACTTCATCGCTCGCTTGTCCGGAGTGATGTCGCTGCGCGTCCATCTGAATTCGCGGTTTTTGACGTGCTGGCCGAGCGCGCTGTCCTGGGCATAAACCGGTGCCAGGATGATCCCGCCTCCGGCAATTTCGTAGTTGTCCACAATGACAAAGCGGCCGGTCTCCGGGATAAAATGGATGTCGTCAAAGGCAATGGGTTTGAGCGTTTCAAACACGCATTCGGCCACGTCGTGGCGGTCGACCTGGGGCTTGTTCTGGATTGATGACAATTCCGAGGCATCCAGAACATTAATAATTTTCGAGAGAACAACGGGAACCTGCTGGGTGGCGATCTTTAATTTGTAATTTTTGTCCTTCACGAACGGCTGCTTGCCCATCCAGAAAATGTTGGCCTTGAATTTGGTGCCGGTGTGCGGCAGTTTTTCTTTTGTTTTGCACATAATCTCGCCCGGCCGCACGTACACTTGAGTTTCCAGCGTAACCCCGGTGCTCTGTCCGGCAAAGGCTGTGTCGTTTGCGGCGTTGGGGAAGGCTTCCACGCTTTTGACGCGCGAAGTTTTCTTCGACGGCAGGAAAATGACGTCGTCCCCGACCGCGACGCTGCCGGATTCGATGCGCCCGGCAAAGATGCGCCGGTCATCCCCCTGCGCCGTAAATTTATAAATATCCTGGACGGGAAAACGCAACGCGCGGGCGTGGTTGGGGGCTGCCTTCGTGAAATTGTCCAGCGCCTGCAGGACGGACGATCCCTGATACCAGGGCATTCTTGTCGAGATCCCGACAATGTTCTCCCCCTCGCGCGCGGCTATGGGGATGAAATTCGTCGGCTTGAGATTGATCTCGCGCAAGAATTCTTCGTATTGCGCCTTGATGTCCTCGAAGACCTTCCGGTCATAGTTGACAAGGTCCATCTTGTTGACGCAGACGGTGATGTTTTTGATCCCCAGAAACGACATCATGTAGCCGTGGCGTTTGGAATTTTCGCGGATGCCTTCGTGGGCGTCGATGACCAGGACCGCCGCCTCGGCCCGCGCCGCGCCGGTGATCATGTTCTTTAAAAATTCGATGTGGCCGGGCGCGTCGATGATGATGTAGTCGCGTTCCTTCGATTTGAAAAAGCTACGGGCGGTGTCGATGGTGATCCCTTGCGACTGTTCATCTTTGAGGGCGTCGAGAAGAAACGCGTACTCGAAAGGTTTCGAGGTGCGCCGGCAGTTTTCCCTGACGGCCTCAAGCTTGCCCTGCGGCAAGGAACCGGTATCCGCCAGCAAGCGGCCGATCAGCGTGCTTTTGCCGTGGTCGACGTGGCCGACGATGACGACGTTCATTTGTTCGCGGTGTGTTTGAGCCATTTTAGCTTTCATCCCTCGCTTCGCCATGCTCGCAAGGGATTCCGGCCCGCACCCTCTGGTGCGGGCCTTCACATATACCCATCCCGACGGAGTCCCTCTAGCCCCCCGCCGCCGTCTTTGTCCTGCGCGCGGCCGGAGCGTTCGGCAATGTTGGCGAATTTTCCGGCGCGTAACTCCTCGACGATCTCGTGGACGGTTTTTGCCGTGGATTCAACGGAAGAGGTGCACGGATAGCATCCCAGCGAACGGTAGCGTTTACCATCGCCTTGGTCGAAATACAGTTTTGTGACGGGGATATGTTCGCGCTCGATGTATTCCCAGATATTCAATTCCGTCCAGTCCAGAAGTGGATGAATGCGCAGATGCGTCCCCGGCGCGAAATCGGTCTTGAACTGGTTCCATAATTCGGGCGGCTGGTCGCCGACGTCCCAGTCGTTATTCCGGTCACGGGGGGAAAAGTAGCGCTCTTTGGAGCGGCTCCCCTCCTCGTCGGCGCGCACGCCCACGATGACGCCGGTGTATGGTTCTTTGTTTGTGTCCAGTTCATATTTGCCGGTTTCATGGTTCAGGCGGTAGCGCGGCCAGTCTCCGGCGAGCGTGTGCTTGAGGGCCTCGGTCTTCAGAAGTTTGCAGCACGTCAGGCGGTCAACGGCGCCCTCCGGAAATGTCTGTTTTGTCTTGAGCGCTTCTGTGTTCTGGCCGTAAATCATGTTCAGTTTCCATTCTTTGGCCAGCTGGTCGCGGTAAACAATCATCTCCGGGATTTTATAGCTGGTGTCGATGTGCACCAGCGGAAACGGGACATGCCCGAAAAACGCCTTGCGCGCCAGCCATAAAAGCACCGTGCTGTCTTTGCCGATAGACCAAAGCATCACAAGGCTTTTGAATTCCCGGTACGCCTCACGCAGGATATAAACGCTCTGCGCCTCGAGGCTGTCTGATTTGTTCATGGTTTTGTCGTTCATCGATGGATTGTTCATATTTCACTTTTTGGGCGGTTGTGGAGGCCGCATTCTTTGTGTTCCGGCGATTCCCACCACCAGCGGCCCGCCCGGATGTCTTCCCCGGGCTTGACGGCGCGCGTGCAGCAGGCGCATCCGATGCTGACAAATCCCCTGGAGTGCAGCGGATTGACGTCAATTTTATGTTCGGCGATATATTGGCGTATCTGGTCGAGGCCCCAGTGCGCCAGCGGATTGATCTTGATTTTTTGATTCGTCTGGTCCCACTCAAAGGTTTCGACATTGCCGCGCGTGACCGCTTGGCCCCGGCGCAGGCCGCAGAGCCAGACGTCGAAATTTCTCAGGGCGCGCTTGAGCGGCTCGACCTTGCGGATGCCGCAGCAGAGTTTACGGTTCTCCACGCTTTCATAAAACAAATTGATGCCGTGGTTGCGTACCATATCTTCCACCGCTTCCGTGTCGGGATAATAAACTATAAAGGACATCGGATAACGCTTTTGGGTTTTGGCCAGGAGTTCATAGGTCTCCTGGAAAAGCCGGCCCGTGTCAAGGGTGAATATTTCGATGTCCGGCGCGACCCTGGCGATCATGTCGGTGATCACCTGGTCTTCTTCCCCGAGGCTTGAGGCAAAGGTAAGCTTCCCGCCGAATTCCTCCCGGGCGAATTTGATGATCTCTTCCGGCGAGAATCCTTTGGTCGCGTCCAGGTATTTTTGGGTTTTCTCCGTCGTCATATCTGAAATGTCATCGTGTTGTCGGCCCGGCGTCTGCGGTTGCAGATTTCTTCGAAATTGAATTTTTCCATCGTCCTCAAGAATTCCTGACGCACTTCCCTCCAGATGGGGCTGAAGGTTGGATTGCTTTTGTCATCTCCAGGGTTATGGGTGTCCTGAAAATCTTCGATAATGTTATTCAGCTTAATTTCCCGCGGCAGTTTTCGCAAGAGATATCCGCCGTTTTTTCCGCGGACGCTTTCCACATACCCGGTTTGTTTTAAGTGGATCAGAATTTGAGTCAGGAATTTTACCGGGACCCGCTGGCGCCGCGCGATCTGATCGACCCGCAACGGCTCCTGGTTGGGCCAATGCAGGGAAAGCTCCAGTAAGGCGCGGCACGCGTAATCGATCTTAGCTGAAATTTTCATAGCTCACTTAATTACGACTAAATTGATTATTATAGTAAAGTATAGACTGTTTTATCTATTTGTCAATGTTTTTTTGCAGTCTGGCGACGATTTTTGCGCTTCCGGATGGCATTGGATATTCAGTCAACTTATTTATTGGTAACCACTTACGTGAGGCATGGTGATGAGGATAAGATTTCGGCCGGCAATGGAATACATACAGGTTAACTCGAAATTGGGTATAAAAATGCTGCACATTCATTAAATGCCGACTTGTCGTGATATCAATATCAAGTTCTTCCTTTAGTTCCCGTTTTAAGGCCTCTTGTGGCGTTTCTCCCTTCTCGATTTTGCCGCCTGGAAATTCCCACAGGTCGGCCAACAATCCTTTGGACGGACGTTTTTGAATCAGATATTTGTCCCCGCGCTGAAGGATGCCGATGGCAACGTCCAAATCCTGGATGATCTTTTTTTTAGGTTTCGGGATGATCTCCTGGATACCCTTTTGATACGCCGCGCAATGGTTTTTCACCGGACATAACAGACAAAGCGGTCCGCGGTTACGGCAGATCAAGGCTCCTAATTCCATCAGGGCTTGATTGAATGTCCCCGCGTTTTTACGCGGGATAGATTTTTGCAAGAATTCTTCGATACGCTGATCCTGGGAAGTATCCGCATATCCATCCAAAGCCAGCAGGCGCATTACGACCCGACGGACATTGGCGTCGATGATGGTGTACGGAAGGTCAAAGGCGATGCTGGCCACGGCCCCCGTTGTGTATGGCCCAAAGCCGGGGAGTGTTCGCAGTTTTTCCGGGTCCCTGGGAAGTTGGCCGCGGTATTGCGTACAGATAATTTGCGCGGCCTTATGAAAATTTTTGGCGCGCTGGTAATATCCGAGCCCTTGCCAGACCTTGAGAATTTTTTGAACCGGCGCGCCGGCGACTGTTTCGATGGTCGGAAAAATCTTAATCCACTTCCCGTAATAGGGGATGACCGCGTTGACGGTCGTCTGCTGGAGCATCACTTCCGAGACCCAGATTTTATACGGGTCGCGCGTTTGCCGCCAGGGCAGGCGCCGGGCGTGCTTTTGATACCAGTTTATCAGGTCCCGGCGAAAGAGGGTTTGTTCAGGCTTCATGGATCAGTTTCAGGAAAAGAGCGACCAGGGCGTCATGCCGGCCGAGCGGTCCGGTGATCCGGAAATGGACGCCGGGATGATGCCGTCGGGCCTGGTTGATAATTCCGGGGATATCTGCGCAGGCGAGTTTGCCGGAATTAAGGAAGTTAAGAAGGACAACGATCTCGCCGGCGCCTTTGTCGACGCACCTGCGGATACCCTCGGGGATATCGGGCGATTCGATCTCCAGGAACGCGGGCTCCACAAGGCTGATGCCGCTTTTTTTCTTGAGATCCCGCGCGAGAAGTTCAATTTCTGCGCGCGCTTTCGTTTCCCTGCTCCCATGCGATACCAGAAGGACTGCCTTCATCGATGGATGGTCCGTAACGGGTTCGGGGAAAGCGAAATTTTGACCGTGGCGTTAAACGGGAACCGGAGGGGGTGGTGGGTGCCGTCGACATAGATCATCCCGTTACGCATAAGAGACGTCACCTGGATCGTTTCCTTTTCTCCCAGGAGTCCTCCCTTCAGCCGGTACGCGGGACTGGCCCCGTAATACAGTTCCCGGGGCATATACTGGATTTTTTTATCGGTTATTTTCAGAATTTTTCCGCCGGCCGATTTGATGGCTCCGGAACTTCCCGCGGGTGTCGAAACCCAGAGTCCTGAACTGCGCTGTCGTTCCGCGGCCCCTTTCAGTTGAAGATAATACCGGCTCAAGGCCGCGGGGTTGCGGTGGCAGATCAGGACATCGTTCAAGGCCTCCACGGGCCGCCGTCGTCCCTTTACTTCGACCTGCAGGCGTTGCCAGGACTCTATCCGGCAGGAATTTTGAATGACACCCAGGATGACCCGTCCGAAATTCTTGTGGTCGGCCGTGCAGAGTTTCCCGACACTCGTGCTCGGCGAAGAATTAACGCCCAGGATAACTTGCCGGCGGATGTGCCTTGCGGCTTCCAGGAAAGTCCCGTCCCCTCCTACTGTGATGATGAGGTTGTAGCGTTTATAGGAGGTCCTCTGTTCGCGCGCCTGTTTTGTATAGGGGATTCCATACCGCCCCAGGATGCGTTCAACCGTGTTGAGCGTGGCGTAATGCTCGTCATGCGCTTTTTTAAAACGGCCCATCCCTTGAAAACGGATCTTGTGTTCTTTAAAATATATGGAATACGCGCTTTTTTTATAGAGCACAAGAACGTTGGATAA
>JACRHQ010000066.1 GCA_016217585.1 Candidatus Omnitrophota bacterium
CTGCATCACGTTGTCCATATGCTCGACCGGTGTGAGGATCGTCACGGTCAGGTAAGGCTCCTCCACCTTCTGGATACTGGAACTGTCAGGCAGTGCCGACGGGCATTCCAGGTCGATCGTCTGGCCGTCCCGGGTATGGACGCGGTAACGGACGTTGGGGGTGGTGAGGATCAGGTTCAGGTCATATTCGCGCTGCAGGCGCTCGTGGATGATGTCCATGTGCAGCAGCCCCAGGAACCCGCAGCGGAAACCGTTGCCGAAGGACTGCGAACTCTCCGGCTCGTAGACGAAGCTCGGGTCGTTCAAACGCAGCTTTTCGATCGCCTCGCGCAGCTGCAAAAAATCCTTGGAATTGACCGGATACACGCCGCAAAAAACCAGCGGATTAAGCTGCCGGTACCCCTGCAGCGGTTCCGCCGCCACAGACGCGGCGTCGGTCAAAGTATCTCCGACACTCACCTCGCGCGGCTCGTGAATGTTGCAGGTGATATAGCCGACCTCACCGCTCGTTAATTCCCGCACCCGCACCGCCTCGGGCGCGAACACGCCGATCTCCTCGATATGCGCTTCCCTGCCGGTGTGCATCATCTTGATCGCCATATTCTCGCGGATGACACCGTTGACGACGCGCACGTAAATGATGATCCCCTTGTAAATGTCGTATTTCATGTCGAAAATAAGCGCCTGCAAGGGAAGTGTGTCATCGCCCTCCGGCCTGGGGATGAATTCCACGATCTTCTCAAAAAGCCCCTTGATGCCGATGCCTTCCTTGGCGGAGACAAGCTGGATGTCTTTCTCCTTGAAACTGAGGATCTCGATGAGCTGGAGTTTGGCGTGGTCCACGTCGATATTGGCGATGTCGATCTTGTTGATGACCGGCAGGATCTCCAGGTTGTTCTCGACGGCCAGGTAATAATTGGCGACCGTCTGCGACTCGACCCCCTGGGAGACGTCCACGACCAAAAGCGCCCCCTCGCACGCCCGCAGGGATTTTTCCACCTCGTAGGTGAAGTCCACGTGCCCCGGCGTGTCGATCAGGTTGAAGACATAGGTTTTGCCGTCGTCGGCCTTGTAATTGAGCTTGACGGCCGAGGCCTTGATGGTGATCCCGCGCTCGCGCTCGAGGTCCATGTCGTCGAGCATCTGGTTGCGGAACTTGCGCTCGTCAATGGCCCCCGCGTGCAGCAAAAGCCGGTCCGCCAAAGTCGACTTGCCGTGGTCGATATGGGCGATGATGGAAAAATTACGGATGAGGGATTTGTCCATATACACGTCACAATGTCATAACGTCACAAAGTCACACGTGTGACGGGTGACTTGGTGACCACTTTCGTGTTCATTTTTGAATGTGCTTGAGTATCTCATCCACCGTCCCGTTGACCGTCAGAGGGGTCGTGTCGATCACGACCGCGTCCTCAGCCACTTTCAAAGGGCCCACGGTACGGGTAAAATCCTTGTGGTCTCTTTCCTTTAATTCCGTTTTAAGGTTCTCATCGTCGACCTTTTTGCCCCTGGCCTTCAGTTCATCGATGCGCCGGCGGGCGCGCTCCTCAAAGTCGGCGTCGAGATAAAATTTATGGGAGGCTTTCGGGAAGACAACCGTCCCCACGTCGCGGCCTTCGATCACAACGCTTTTTTGCGATCCAATTTTCCTCTGCCACCCGACCATGATCTCCCGCACGCCGGGCGCGCGCGCGATATAAAACGTCTTGTTGGTGACCTCGGGGGACCGGATCGGTTCGCTCACGTCCTCCCCGTCCAGGAACACCTGGACCCCGTCGCGACCGTTCTCCATCCTGATGTCGGTCCGGCGGGCCAGATCGACCAGCGCCTGCTCCTGCTCCAGGCCGGTCCCCGAACGGATCGCCTTTAAGGTCAACGCCCGGTACATGGCCCCTGTGTCCAGATAAAAGATCCCCAGGCGGCGGGCCAACTCTTTGGCCACGGTGCTTTTCCCGGCTCCGGCGGGGCCGTCGATGGTGATCACTTCCAGATTCTGCGCCACGGCTTTTGTTCTTTGTGCCATTCTGGTTCAGGAGATGGAATCGCGTTTTTCCCTGGCCCTGCTGAAGAATTGGACCAGGTTCTTTTGATCGCGCTGGCCAATGGTCTTGCGCAAAAAAGCCAGCTGCTTGACCAGGGCGTCCAGCGTCTGCAAGATATTCTTGGAATTAGCCACGCAGATGTCGTTCCACATCTGGGGAGAAGAAGCGGCGATGCGTGTGGAATCTTTAAGCCCCTGCAGCGCGTAGCCCAGGGATTCCCTGGGGATGGATTCCATCAGGGCATAGGCCAAAAGATGCGGCAGGTGGCTTACCTGGGCCAGGATCTTGTCGTGGTCTTCGGGAGATAGAAACTCGACCTGCGCGCCGAGCTTGGTCCAGAGAAATTTGATTTTCTCCCTGGCAACGGGGCTTGTTTTTCCCGTCGGGGTCATGATGCAGCGCGTGTTCTCGAAAAGCTCGGCGCTGGCGTTCTCGACCCCGGTTTTCTCGGAGCCGGCCAACGGATGCGAGCCGACAAAAAGCCCCGGCGCGGACAGCGTACTCTCTGCCCTCGAGGCGATCTCTTCCTTGGCACTGCCCATATCCGTGACAAGACATCCCCGGCGCAGATAAGGGTTGATCAAGGACAACTGCTGGAGGATCGTTTGCACCGGGGTCGCGAGGACGACAAGATCTGCGTTGACGATCCCTTTTTGCAGATCCATGGAACCGGAATCAATGGCCCCGGCATTGATCGCCTTGTCGAGCGATTCCTGCCGGTGCGAAACGCCGACCACCCCCTGGGCGAGCCCGCGCTTTTTTAAAGCCAGGCCCAGAGATCCCCCCATTAAGCCAACGCCGACAATAGTCACCTGCCTGAAAAGATGTGTCCGTGATAACATAGCTCTCCTTAGATTTCCCGGGAAACTGCCGCGGCGATTTTCTTTAAATCTTTCATCAAAGCTTCGAATTTCTCGGGCTTCAGCGACTGCGGCCCGTCCGACAACGCCTCCTCCGGGTTCTCGTGGACCTCAATCATCAACCCGTCGCATCCGGCGGCGACCCCCGCCTTGGCCGCGCTGGCCACCAGGTCCCACTTGCCCGTCGCGTGGCTCGGGTCGACGATGACCGGCAGGTGCGATAATTGTTTGACCACGGGGATGGCGTTGATATCCAGGGTGTTGCGCGTGGCCGTCTCGAAGGTCCGGATGCCGCGTTCACATAAAATGACGTTAAAGTTTCCGTTGGCCAGGATGTATTCGGCCGACATGAGCCACTCCTTGATGGTCGCACTGATCCCGCGTTTGAGCAAGACCGGTTTGTGAACTTTTCCCACTTCCTTAAGCAAGGAAAAATTCTGCATGTTGCGGGCGCCTATCTGCAGGATGTCGGCATACCGGCAAATGAGCCCCACGTCGCGCGGGTCCATGACTTCGGTGACGGTCGCCAGGCCGCATTCGCGTCCGGCCTCGGCGAGATATTTCAACCCCTCCTCGCCCAAGCCCTGAAAATCATACGGAGAGGTCCGCGGTTTGAACGCCCCGCCGCGCAGGACCGTCGCCCCGGCCTTTTTGACCTTGTGGGCGATGGCGAGAATCCCCGCCGCGGTTTCCACCGAACACGGCCCGGCCATAACATGGATGCGCGACGTCCCGCCGACCTGCACGCGGTCGTTAATCTTGATGCCGGAATCTTCCTTCTTAAACTCCCGCGAGACAAGCCGGTAAGGCGACAAGACGGGGAGCACCCGCTCGACGCCGGGAAACACTTCCAGCGGCGTGACCTGAAGGACGTCCTCCGGCCCGATGAGGCCGATGATCGTCCTCTCCACGCCGCGGGAGATGTGGGCTTTTAGTCCCAATTTTCCCGTCTTCTCAAGGATATGGTTGATCTGCGCTTCGGTTGCGTCCGATTTCAAAATAATGATCATAGGATCTCCCCTAAAATATTAAAGGGCGGCCTTCAGAGCGTTCAAAAAACGCTCATTTTCCGCCGCGGTCCCGATCGTAACCCGGATAAAACGATCCAACCCCCAGCCGCGCATGTCCCGCACGATGACGCCCCTGGACAACAGCGTCCGGACAATACGGGAGGCGTCCCGGCGCATATCCATTAGAACAAAATTGGTGCAACTTTCAATATATTTTATCCCCAATTTCCCCAGCCCCGCGTAAAGCGCCTCGCGCTGGCGCCCGACCTCACCGGCCAGCTTCTGATAATACGGGCGGTCATTGAGGCACGCCAGCGCCGCCGCCTGCGCCAGCGAATTGACGTTGAACGGCTCGCGGACGCGGTTGAGGCAATCGACGGTCTCCTCATCGCCGATCCCGTAGCCGACGCGCAACCCCGCCAGACCGTACATTTTCGAAAACGTGCGGGTGACGAGGATATTCTTGTGCCGTTTTAACAAACCGATGGCATCGACGTAGTCCGGGGCCTGGACGTATTCATGGTACGCCTCGTCGATGAAGATCAAAATATCCCGGCGCAGCCCTTCCAGGAAACGTTCAACCTGTTTCTGCGTGAAGTATTGTCCCGAAGGGTTGTCCGGGTTGCCCAGAAAAATGATCCGCGTCTTTTTGCTGACGGCCTTTTTCATCCCTTCCAGGTCGTAACGAAAATTTTTTAAGGGGACGGCCTTCACCCTCGCGCCGGCGATCGTCGCGGCGATATCATAGATAAGGAACGAGGGCCTCGCGATAATGACCTCATTGCCGGGACGGATGAAGGTCCGCGCCGCCAGGACGATGATTTCATCGGAGCCGTTGCCGAAGATTAACTGCCGGGGAGAAATGTTAAGACGCCGGGCGAGCGCCTGGCGCAGGTAGTAACAATCCCCGTCGGGGTAGCGGTTGACTTGCCGGGCTTCCTTCCTGATGGCCGCGACGGCCTTCGGGGACGGGCCCCACGGGTTCTCGTTGGAGGCGAGCTTGATCACATCCTTCAAGCCCAGTTCCCGTTTGACTTCATCAATGGGCCTGCCCGGCACATAAGGCTGGATTTTGAAAATCGTCTTTTGGGCGAATCGGCGCATCGGTCGGTTAATCCATGACCGGGTAAGACCCGATCACTTTCAAATATTTGCACATCCCCTCAAGCTGCCCCAGCGCCTTTTGGACGTTCTTGTCCATCCGATGCCCCTCAAAATCGACGAAGAAATAGTAATCCCAGGCTTTTTTCTTGGCCGGGCGCGATTCGATCTTTGTCAGATTGATCTTGTTTTTCACAAAGGGCGTGAGCATCGCGTGCAGGGCCCCTACCTTGTCTTTAATCGAGAACAAAATGGTTGTCCGGTCCCGTCCTGTCGCAGGGACATCATGGGTAGCCAAAACCAGGAAGCGCGTCGTGTTGTGGGCGATATACTGGATGTTGGTCCTGACGATGGGGATTCCATAAATCCTGGCCGCCAGGCTCGAGGCGATGGCCGCGGCCCCCTTCTCCTTCCTGGCGCATCTGGCCGCCTCGGTCGTTGAAGCCACCCAGATATGCCCCGCCCGGGGCACGTTCTCCAGCAGCCAGTTCCGGCACTGTCCAAACACCTGCGGGTTCGAATAAATACGCCGGATATCCCTGATATCCCGCGCGCGCGACAAAAGGCTGTGAGAGATCTTCATCAGGATCTGGGCGCAGGCCTTCAGCTCGGAGTCGACGAGAAGGTCAAACGTCGTGGTCACCGCCCCCTCGATGGAGTTCTCGACAGGCACGACGCCGTAATCGCAGTCGCCGTATTCGACCTTCTGGAACACCTCCGGGATGCTCTCACAGGGAACATACGTCACCCGCGAACCGAATTTTTTGTTTGCCGCCAGATGTGTGTGGGAACCTTCCGTGCCCAAATACGCGATCCGCAAAAATTTTTCCAGGGCGAGCGAACTCGACATAATCTCCCGGTAGATCGCCTCAAAGTCCTCGTAGCTCATCGGCCCCTTATTAAGGGCCCGGATGCGCTTGAGTATTTCCTTCTCTCGATGGGGCGAATAAATGCCCTTGCTGTTCTTGATTTTTTCCTTGCCGATGGCAAGGCTGATCCTGGCCCGCCGGTTAAGCAAGGCCACCATCCGGTTGTCGATAGCGTCAATTTTTTTACGCAGACTGTTGAGCATTGTTTTCCTGAGCTTCCTGGAGCAGTTCACCGGGGCTTGCAGCCGCCACGCGTACAGCTTCTCCCTGGAGGGTTGGTTGTGCTTCCACGGGCGCAGGGCCGGAGCCGGCAGATCCAGTTTCGCCGGTTTCCGTTCCTGCCTGGCCGGAAGGCAGTTCGGCCGCCGGTGTCAGCGTCGGGAACTCTTCCAGTTTGGGCAAATCATCAAGAGATTTAAGCCCGAAATATTCCATGAACTGTTTGGTCGTGCCGTAAAGAAAAGGTCTGCCGGGCACGTCTTTTCGTCCGACGGGTTTGACAAGCTCCTTGCTTAAAAGGTGCGCGATCACCCCGTCGGAATTGACCCCGCGGATGAGTTCCACGTCCGTGCGCGTGACAGGCTGTTTGTAAGCGACGATGGCCAGCGTCTCCAGCGCCGGCTTGGATAACTTTTCCTTATGTTTGGTCTTGTAGAAATCACGGATATAGGAGGCGTAACCGGGACTGCTGAGCATCTGGTAGCCGCCGGCGATCTCGACGATACGTATGCCGCTTTGCCTTTGCCCGTATTCCTCGATTAAAGCCTGGACGGTGTCCTTGATCTCGGCGACGCCCGGCGCCCCCAGCACGCGCTTGATCTGCTCGAGGGTCACCGGCTTCTCGTTGACAAACAGCAATGCCTCCACGACGCCTTTGACATGCCTGCTTTGTTCTAAATCTCTTCCGTTGAGCGTTTGGTCTGTCATGTCCGTCTTTCGTTTGAGGTTACCCCCGCGCCGGCCGTTGAAACGCCGGGGCGGATCTTCTGGTTATAAATTTCGTTCAACAATTCCTCGGCGCTGCGGATCCCCTTGACCCGGTCCAGTGTTTTCTGGACCATCTCCCTGGCCTCGTGACGCTTGTACTGGAGCTGCAGGAGGACCTCAAGCGCCTCCTCCTGCCAATCAGAGACCTCTTTCCCTGAAACCGGGATCTTTTCCTTGTCCTGCATCAGGGCGAATTTACCGATTTTTCCCTGAAGTTTGGCGACGATCTCTTTGGCCTTCTGGACGCCGATCCCGGGAAGGGTCTTGAGATATTCGATGTCTCCCGCGTGGATGGCACGGGTAATTTCCGAGATGGGTTTGTCCAGCGCCTTGACCGCCGCGCGCGGGCCTATCCCCGAGACTTTAATAAACTGCAGAAAAAAATCTTTCTCAATTTCATTGATAAAGCCGATCATGGTCGGGATCCCCGATGACGGGGTGATCTGAAGGTAATGATAAATGACCAGATGGACATCTCCCTGGGCGTCTTTGGTCTCCTCCACGCTCGCCAGGACAAAGGCCGGCACCATGATCTCATAACAAACGCCGTGGACGTTGACAATGAGCGAATGGTCCTGCTTTTCGACGAGTTTTCCCGTGATTCGTGCGATCATATCCTTCGGCAGTGCAGATGAATATATCCCAACGCCAGGGCCAACGCGACGCTCGCGTCCAGAGTCAGCTTGTTTTCATCGACGCCGAGGGCCTGGCCGACCACCCGGCGCACCTGCAACTTGGAGGCGCTGCCGTTTCCGGTCAGGGCCTGGCGGATGCGTTTGACGCTGTGCTCGACCAATCCCACATCTTTCTGCGCACACACAAGACAGATAACGCCGCGCACATGCCCCAGGATACTGGCCGTCGTCGGGTGGTTATAATGCGCGTACAATTTCTCAAGGACAAGGACATCGGGGCGGTGTTGGTCTACCACCTCGTTGAGCGAGACATAGATTGTCTTGATACGGTTCTGGATAAAATCTTTTTGCCTGGGCTCTATAGTCCCGGTCTCCAGCAGCCTGATCCTGCCGGCCTCAAATTCCACCATACCATAACCGGTCGCCTTCAGGCCCGGGTCGACGCCGAGGATTCTCATTTTTCCTGGGTGATCTTCTCCATTTCCTCATCAGGGATGTCAAAATTGGCGTACACGTTCTGGACGTCTTCCTGATCCTCCAGCGCCTCCATGAGCGACAACAGCGATTTGGCCCCTTCGCCGACGACACGGATATAGCTGCTGGGCAGCATCGTCATTTCAGCCGTCGCGACCGGGATACCTTTGGCCGTGATGGCGTCCTTGACCTTCTGGAAGCTGGCGATATCGCAGGTGATCTCGTAACTCTGTCCTTCGGACTTGATGTCCTCGGCCCCGGCGTCGAGGGCAATCTCCATCAACGTTTCCTCGCTGGCCTTGTCTTTTTCGATGGTCAAAAATCCTTTTTTGCTGAAGAGATACGACGTCGCGCCAGGCCCGGCCAAAGAGCCGCCTTTTTTGGAGAGGATATTGCGGATCTCCGCGGTGGTTCTATTTTTGTTATCCGTCAGAGCATCGATAAGCATGGCCACACCGCCTGGGCCATACGCGTCAAATGTCGCACTTTCATAGACAACTCCCGGAAGTTCACCGGTTCCCTTTTTAATGGCATTCTCAATATTAGACTTTTGCATGTTAATGCCCTTAGCACGCTCGATGGCCGCTCTTAAGCGCACGTTAGTATCGACATTTCCGCCGCCGTCTTTGGCCGCCGCCGTAATCTCGCGGATCATCTTGGTGAACGCCGCACCGCGCTTTGCGTCTTCAGCGCCTTTTTTATGTTTAATTTTTGCCCATTTTGAATGACCTGACATGACTTGATTCCTCCGTCTTCTACCACTGATTTAATCGAAATGAAAAGCAGGCCAATAAGCCGGGTTCTGTCCTCTCTTCAAACGAAGAGAGCGATGGTTATTCAACTGACTCCAGAGATTGCTCTCCCCTGTACCCTGTCGGGTTGAGGGTCTCGCCTTTCGGCTCGACGGACTCTTGCGGCCTACCCGGGAATTCTGACGAGGCGGATCACCTCGTGTCCTGGCCAAGCCTTACGCCCTCTGCCCTATGCCAATGACTCTTCCCCTATACGGCCTTGCTCCATGCAGAGATTGCTCGTTTCACTTGCCTGCTTGCGCGGCAGGCAACTCGTCTCTGTAGCTCTGATCTTCCAACCCTTGCCTTTGATCCAGGAAAAGGGGAGGAACCTTGAGTTAACAAGGTGCATCATCCTTCGGAGCCCGGACTTTCCTCCGCGCCGTTATCAAACAGCGTGGCAACCATCCCGGCCTGCTTTTTGTTTATATTGTGCAAAGAGCTGGTAGCTAACTTGTCCGCTTCTTTGTTCTTTTCGCGGGGAACGTGGACCAGTTCAACGTTCGCAAAACCGCGTTTGAGCTGCTGGACCTGGTCGTAAAGAAACTTCAACTTCTGGTCTTTAACTTTATAGCTTCCGGTGAACTGATGGAACATCAGTTCACTGTCCGTGGAAATTTTCACCCGTGCCGCCTTGAGGACCAGCGCCTCCTGCAGGGCGCAGATCAGCGCCGAATATTCGGCGATATTGTTGGTCGCCTCGCCGATCGGCCTGGAAATCTCGGCGATCGTTTTCCCGCCGCGCTTGATCACCACACCGATCCCCGCCGGCCCCGGGTTGCCGCTGCAGGCGCCGTCGACAAATATCTCAAGCACAGTGCTCATCAATGGCCACCCGCGGCTTCAAAGGGTCAAAGATCATCTTCAATATACAGGATCCGCTGGCATATCTCGCAGACGACAAACTGGTCGTGCATCTTGATGGCGTTGATCGTCTGGGGGTTCACGTTCATGTAGCAGCCGCCGCACGAATTGTCTTTGACCGGGACGATCGCCAGACCGTTTTTATGGGCTAAAACTTTTTCATACCGCTCCAGCGAGACCTTGTCCATCCCCGGGAGCAACTGCTTGCGCTGGGAATCGAGGACCTTGACACGGTCCTGGATGAGCATCATTTCCTCTTCCAGTTTCTTCTTTTGCGCCAGATATTGCTTCTCCTCGCCCTCGACGACCGTTTTTTCTTTGGCAACGTCTGCCTGCACGGCGTCCGCCTCGTCATACGAAACAAGTATCTTTTCTTCAATGATCGATTTGTCGGCCTTGATGCTGGCGATCTCCGTCATCTTGGCCTGGTACTCCTTGTTGGTCTTGATCTGCGAAAGCTGGCCGTTGGCCTTGACGATATTGTCTTCCTTGGCTTTAAGGTCGAGCTCCAGTTCCTTGCGTTTGAGCTGGACACCTTTAAGCTTCTCTTCCAGTTTAAGGAGGTGCGCCTTGCCTGCCTCAAACTTTCTTTTCAATTCCTCGATCAGCGCCGGTTTTTCGGTCAACTCGATTTTAAAACGGTAAATTTCTCCGTCGAGCTTCTGCAGGTCGACAAGCCTCTTTACCTGGTCTTTAACGGAGATCTCCGGCACGATAGACGTCCTTTATCTTTCGCCTAAACGCTTTATATGGACTCAGTAGGGATCGCGAGCCCCGAGCCATGATTCCTTGGGGAGGGGCGAGTCCCGAGTCACCCTTGCTTAATTCCAGGTGACGAGGGAAACCTTAACACCGTTTCCAAACTTGATTAATCGCTCCTTATTCCCTACGCTATAACAGTAGTTTGTTAGAAAATTTTTTTATTAAGCGTATTTTAAAAAA
>JACRHQ010000067.1 GCA_016217585.1 Candidatus Omnitrophota bacterium
CGGCAATGTGGATACCACCGAGGTGGGCATTTTTTTTGATGAGGTCAGCCCGTCGACGGTCAGAGTCGAAATATCTTCCTTGAGCAGCACGGCCAAACGAAGGGTGGCCGCCGCTGTTTTCAACGCGCTCGACAAGCGTTTCTCCCCTGTATCGTAAGCGAGCGCAAGCGAGTCCCGCCATGATCGAACATGAATTGCTATTTTTAGGGTTACTTAAAGACGGCCCGAAACACGGCTACGAGATCAAGCGTCTTATTGAAGAAGAACTTTTTCCCTTTGTCGGGCTTAAGATCAAATCGATCTATTATCCCTTGAAGAAGATGGAGAAGCTCGGCCTCATCAAAAAAGACGTCGGCCGGGAAGGGAAGTGGCCCGAGAAATATGTTTACAGCCTGACGCCCAAAGGCGATAAAATTTTTGACCATCTTATCACTGAAAGCTTCCTTTCCATCGAGCGGCCCTATTTTAATATCGACCTGTCGCTTTACTTCCTGCCTTATGTCGAGAAAAAAATCGCCAGGCGCCAATTGCGCGGCCGGATCCTTTTTTTAAGACGAATTCGCCGCGAGTTGGAGGCCCTGCAGAAAACCATGAAACCCGCCAGAAAGCACGTGGAGGTCATCCTGGACCATGACCTGGACCTGGTCGAAGCCGAAATCCGCTCCATCGGCCGGCTCATGGAAACGCTTCTTTAAAATCTCCTCTTTTTCATATCCTGCTCTGCTTCGCGTAGTTATCCAATAAAATTCTTGACATATTCAAGTATTTTACTAAAATCAGACTAGTAAAATTTTACTAGTTAATGATTTTTAAGCGATTCTATGGACATTCGACAAGTTTTGGACAATACGGCAAAAAGGTTCCCGGAGAAACCTGCGATTATTTTCAAGGGCGAAACCATTTCCTTTGCCCGGTTGCGGGAAACGTCTTTACGTCTGGCGAACGCCCTCCAGGCCAACGGCGCGCGAAAAGGAGACAGGATTGCCATCTATCTTCCCAACTGCCCCGAGTACGTTTACAGTTATCTCGCCTGTTTTCACCTGGGATGCGTTGGAGTGCCTCTGGATTTTATGTTGAAAGCGGACGAATTGACGTCCTGCCTTGAACATTCCGGAGCCAAAATCCTCATTGCCAAGACGAAAAGTGAAATCTCTTTAGCCGATATCAAGAAAGCCGTCTCTGGCCTGGAGACGGTTGTTTTATGTGATGCCGGTTTAATATCGAAGGCCACCAACGACCTGCCCGAAACAAAAATAGAGGACAGCGATCCGGCGTTGATCATGTACACCTCGGGGACGACGGGCAAACCGAAGGGGATATTGCTTAACTATAAACATCTGGACGGCTCGCCCGAAGCCATGAAGCATTTTGTCGATCTGACCGATAAGGACGTAAAATTATCGGCCATACCCTTAAGTCATATCGGCGGTTTTATTTACATCCAGAATTGCATTCACTTTGGCATTACCGTCGTGTTAATGGAACGGTTCAACCCGTATGAATTTCTGGAGAATATTACCAAGTACCGGGTCACCTGTTTTCATATCGTCCCGGCGATGTACACGGCCATCCTCACGCTTAAGCAGATCGGTAAATTCGATCTGTCTTCGTTGCGCTGGGTGGTCGTGTTCGGCGCGCCGAGCTCGCCGGAGATCATGGAGCGGTTCCACCGTTATTGCCTCAACGCCAAATTGCTCAACGGCTGGGGCATGACGGAGACCTGTCCGCCCAACACGGTCACGCCGTTAGACAGCGCCAACATCGCCAGTGTCGGCAAACCCGCCCCTAATTGCGAGATCAAGATTTTTGGTGAAGATAACCGTGAGCTGCCGTCCGGAGAGATCGGCGAGATCGCCATCCGCGGCTGGATCGTGATGGGAGGCTATTACAAAGACCCGGAGGCGACCGCTGCGCTCAAGCGTAACGGCTGGTTGTATACCGGCGATCTCGGGCGTTTTGATAAGGAAGGATTTTTGTATATCGTCGGGCGCAAGAAAGAAATGATCAAAGTGGCGGGGCAGATTGTGTACGCCCCCGAAGTCGAGGCGGCGTTGCAAAAACATGAAGCGGTGGCTGAAGCTGCCGTCATCGGCGCGCCTGATTCGTTGCGCGGCGAGACGGTCAAGGCGTTTGTCGTTTTGCGCGAAAGCGCCAAAACAACTGCGGAGGATTTACGGTATTTCGCCCGCGAACATCTGGCGCATTTTAAGGTGCCGCAATCGATCGAAATACGCTCGTCTTTGCCGAAAAACAGGACGGGGAAAATCGACAAGGAATTGTTAAAACAAGCAAACCGACAGGAGATACGAATATGACCACAATGCGCAAGGAAGTCCACATGACCGGGCAGGATTTGATGAACATGGTTCAATTGCGTCCCAAAGATGTCGGCAAATACGCCCTCGTGCCGGGGCCCAAAGAAAGAGCGGATGCCATCGTTAAAAAGATGAAAAATCCGGTCAAGAATTTCAGCTTTATGGAATACACGATGCACACCGGTCAATATGACGGAATTCCTCTGACCACGATCAACGGCGGACGTTTCGCCGCGGATACGTCCATTACGACGGAGATCTTGTGCAACGCCCAGGTCAAGGCGATGATCCGCGTGGGCAGCTGCGGGTCCTTGCGGGAAGATATCAGGGTCGGAGATCTGGTCATTGCCACGACCGCGCTCAAAGGCGAGGGCGTGACGCAATATTATGTGGATAAGAATTTCGTGCCGACAGCCGACGCGCAACTGACGCAAGGGTTAACGGAGGTTACGCAAAAAGCGCTGAAATCCCCGCTGGCGTTGGGCCGCAAGGTGCACGTGGGCTGCTGCTGGACAACGGACGCGATTCTTAAAGAAACGCGTGATCATGTCGGGAAAGCGGTCAGTCAGGGCGCGATCGCCGTGGACATGGTCACGGCGGCGTTTCTGACGATCTGCCAAAGCTACAAGATCCCCGCGGCGGTTTTGATGGCGGTCAGCGATAATGTCATCACCGGCGAGATGGGGTTCCTTAACCCCGGCTATTACATGGCCGAGGCCTCGATTGTGGACATTGCCCTTTCGCTCATCAAGGAACTGGAGTTATCTCAAAAAACGGCATGAGCAAGCGTGACACGACTATACCCGAGATAAAGGAATCGCCGCTGTTCTGGCCGGCCAGACTCAAGGGCGACGTGCTTCTGGTCCTGGATGAGACACTGATCCCGCGGAAATTGCATTACATCAAGGTCAAAAATACGAAGCAGGCCGTTGAAGTGATCCGGCAGATGAAGACCAGGGCCTTCGGGCAGTTTCTCGTCGTGATGCAGACGTTTTTGCTGGAGGTCAACAACAGCAAGGTTCTTTCACAGCAAGCGCTGTGCGCGAAGCTCCGGAAGACAGCGGAACGTTTAAACAAAAGCCGTCCGACATTTCCGTTCGAAGAGGTGACGTCGCTTGTCGTGAGATGGGCGGGACAGGCCGTTGAACAAAATATCGATATCCGGGCATTTGTCCCCAAATGCATCAACGGGTATCTGGAAGGCATCCGTGCCCGGCGGCTGGAGCGGGTCCGCAAGATCGCCGGGGTCCTCAAAGACGGCGACAGCGTCCTGACGCATTGTAACGTCAGCGGCGAGCTGGCCATGGCGGCTTATATCGCGCAGCAGCAAAATAAACATATCCATTTCTTCGCGACGGAGACAAGGCCCTATTTCCAGGGGGCGAAACTGACCGCCTGGGAACTGCGGCGCATGAAAGCGGATGTCACGCTGATCGCGGATAATGCCGTCGGGTCGGTCATGGCCGACGGTCTGGTGAACAAGGTGATCGTCGGGTCGGACCGTTCCTGCGCCAACGGGGACTTCGCCAACAAGATCGGGACGTACCAGATCGCGGTCCTGGCGAATGAATTCGGGATCCCGTTTTACGTCTTGACCCAGCCGTCGGACAAGATCAAGACGGGCGCGGATATCCCGGTGGAGATCCGCAATCCGCAGGAACTGTTGACCTATTTGAATAAAAAGATCGTCAGCGGTGTTGTCTCCGGGTTTTATCCCGGGTTCGACGTGGTGCCGCATGAACTGGTCACGGAGGCCATTGCCCTTGACACCCGCGCTTGAGACACAACAGCAGGAAGGCCAGAAAACGGTCAGCGATTCGTTCCTGGAGAAAGTCCGTGGGACAGTCGTTTTGCTGCACGGCGTTTTCGAGCCGTCTTTTTTTGACGCGCTCACCGCCGGGAGCGACGAGATATTTGTCATGGAAGGCCGGCCGAGCCTGGAATCCGCGCAGGTCACCTGCCGGGAGCTGGCGCGGCGAAAAATCAAGCCGACTTTGATCGCCGATAATATGGCTGGATTCTTATTTTATCGTGGTTTGGTCAAGGAAGTCTGGCTTGCCTATCAGACGGTCGATGAACAAGGGGCGCTGTGTCCTATTGGAAGCCTGATCGTCGGTGTTTTGGCCAGGCGGCACAATGTGCCGGTCCATGTTTATCCGGCGAGCAAGGAATCGCGGGCGATGGGCGCGCAGAAAGACATTTTTTATTTCAAGGGGATCAAAGTGGCGCCGCAGAATATCAAGGGATATGTGCCGCTGGTCGAATGGCTGCCGAAGAAATATATTACCGAGGTGCGGGGATGAAAACACAGTTCCATAATTTTAAAGAAGAAATGATCGCCATCGGCCAGCTTTTGTGGCGCAAGGACCTGGCCAGCGGCCTCAACGGCAACATCAGCCGGCGGATAGACAAAGATACCATCCTGTTGACCGCCCACGGGACCTGTCTGGGAAATCTGGAAGAGAAAGACATTCTGGCCATGAAGCTTGACGGTCAATTGCTTGAACAGGGGAGTGTGTCGACGGAGAAATTACTCCACACGGAGATTTACAAGAGTTTTCCCGACGCTCAGGCGGTCATCCATACGCATACCACGTACACCAACGCTTTCTTTCTGGCCAATGAAACGTTTGTCCCGAGGATCTTTGAGGCGAAGTTCTATCTGGGCGAGATCAAAGGCATCCCGCAGACAACGCCGTCGGTCACCGACGCGGGGCCGGTGGTTGAAGGTTTTAAAAAAAATAATATTGTTGTCCTGCGCAACCATGGGGTCGCGGCCAAGGGCGAGAATCTTTTTGATTGTTTTGTGTTGATCCAGGCGCTGGAAGAGGCGGTGAAAACAGACGCGATCAGCAGACTGTATAGTCACCAGTCACCAGTCACCAGTCACCAGACTACTGGCGACAGGAAACTGGGGGCTGGAGACAAAAAATATAAACTATTTTCTCAAGAACAGATTGACGACATCGTAAAACTCGTCAACGCGGATGATCAGTTAAAAGAACTAGGCGAGAAGACGAAGATGACGATGGATTTGGC
>JACRHQ010000064.1 GCA_016217585.1 Candidatus Omnitrophota bacterium
ATCGAATTAAGCGAAGTATCACCTTTGGGCGTGCCGTTTAACAACCTGAAGGAAAGCCCCAGCGAACTGGAAAAACGCCGCAAGATCGAGCTCGGCCGCCCGGGAAGCGCCTGCCCCAAAGGGTTTCTGGTTTCCAACAGGGAATTTACGGAACTTCCCATCTGCACCGCCTCACGGCAATACCAGAAATTGAAACTGGAACAGCTCAAAACCGTTGAACTCGACCCATCGGCGTTCAAACAGCGCGCGGAGCAGATCACGCGCAAAGCCTGCATCTGTAATGACCTGGCCGAATCCCCCCTGCTCAACCATCATATTGTCACGAAAAACGGGGCCGAACCCAAACGCTTTACCGCCATCTGCCCCGGGCCGAACATCGCTTACTTCTCCAGGGTCGTCTCTCTGGCGGAGATGATCGGGCACATCTACGGGCGGATCAACCTTTTAAACGGCGCGCAGCGGCCCAACATGTTCATCAAGGAATTGCAGCTCAACATCGAATACTTCGTGAAGGAAGTCAAAAAGATCGCGCCCGCGCCAAGTCAGAAGCAGATCGAGCACCTGAACGAATTCAAGAAGAACCTGATGGAAGGGATGGAATACTACCGCGAATTATTCCCCAGGATGATCGAAGAAACCGAAGAATACCGCGCGCGCACCCTCGCGCAACTGCAGGAATTTAAAGAACGCCTCGAAGCCTTCATCGCTGAACACGCCGCCATCTTTCCCGTTCCCGCCCGCCACCTCGTCGCGGCGTGAATTTATTCTTCCACTTCTTGCGGTTCACTAGAAAAGAATAAATTCATCCCGAGCATGCGAGGGATTACCTCATCTTACCTATCAGTTAAAAACTTTTATTATATTATGTCCGCGCGCGTGCTCGCAATTCAGCAGGCGTCTGCTGAATTCAGCCAGCCACTGAACAGATCAGCGCTGATTGGCGCGGCGGCTGTTTTCCTGCTGGAGCTTCTCCAGGCGGGCCTTGCGCCGGGCGGCGCGGCGCATCGCCTTGGTGACGGCCTTTTGGGGCGCGGGCTCCCCAAGGGTGGCCAATGAGTCCGTGACGCTGTTAAACCATGTCTGTTGGTCGGCGTAGGCCTGCACGCCCTTGACGCGCGCCCAACCCGGTGTCACGACGCTAAAAATCAAGGCGGCACTTAGGATAAAAATCCGGAACCGCAGCTGTTTTAAAAAGGCGATCCTTGAGTCCATCGATTAAGGCCCGTCCTTGTCGCGGCGCAATTCCTCTTCCAGATGGTTCACGCCGATACGCCAGATCTTTCCGAAAAACGGCCCGAAAAGAAACCCTAACGCGGCCACCCCGCCGCCGACGGAGATAAAGGCCATCAAGGAAGCGAAAACTTTGCCGGCCGCGGTTTGCGGGATCATCATCGGCCCCTGGGCGGTGGCGATCATGCTCATAAAGTAAAACGCGTCCAGGTACGAATACCCTTCCAGATAATGCATCCCCAAAGTGCCGATCGTCATCAAGGAAGAAATAAACGCCAGGGCGAGTGCCCCTCTTTTAAAAGGTGAACGGTAATGACGGTAGTGGTGATGCGAGTTCATGATTGTCAGCGGCGGATGACGTGCTTATGGTTTTGTTCGTAAAGTTTCTCCCGGCGCTCCCGGGCGCGGGCCATGCGCCGCTGGTGCCTGATGGCGTTCTCTTCCCGGTCGGATTTTCCAATCGTGGCCAGCGTATCGGTGATGTCATTCAAGATCGTCTGCCGGTAGATGCCGGTCGGCTTGCTGATTTGGTCCGCCCGGCTGACAGCTGCAACGCCGGATAAAAGCGCAAAAGTCAGGATGAAAACGGCGGGACGCTTCATGCCGGTTGCGCCGTGGGCGAATAGACCCGCGCGCCTTTGCCGAGGAACTCTTTGGCCTTTTCCCGCATCCCCTCGGCTACGGCCTCCTGCGCGTCGATGCCGTGCCTGGCCGCGTAGTCGCGGACGTCTTGGGTGATCTTCATCGAGCAGAACTGCGGCCCGCACATCGAACAAAAATGGGCGAGCTTGGCGCCTTCGGCGGGGAGAGTTTGGTCATGATAACTTTCAGCCGTTTCCGGATCGAGGCTCAAGCGGAACTGGTCGCGCCAGCGGAATTCAAAACGCGCCTTGGAAAGCGCGTCATCCCATTCCCGCGCGTGCGGATGGCCTTTGGCCAGATCCGCCGCGTGCGCGGCGATCTTGTAGGCAATGATCCCCTGCTTGACGTCCTCTTTATTGGGAAGGCCTAGATGCTCTTTAGGCGTGACGTAACAGAGCATCGCGGTGCCCAACCACCCGATCATGGCCGCGCCGATCGCCGAAGTGATATGGTCATACCCCGGCGCGATGTCCGTCGTCAAAGGCCCCAGCGTGTAAAATGGTGCTTCGTGACAAATTGCAAGCTGTTTATCCATGTTCTCTTTGATCAAATGCATGGGGACGTGGCCCGGGCCTTCGATCATGGTCTGCACGTCGTGGCGCCAGGCGATCCTGGTCAATTCCCCGAGCGTTTCCAGCTCGCCGAACTGCGCCGCGTCGTTGGCGTCGGCAATACTCCCGGGGCGAAGACCGTCCCCCAGGGAAAACGCCGCGTCGTACTGCTTCATGATTTCGCAAATTTCTTCGAAATGAGTGTAGAGGAAATTTTCTTTATGATGCGCCAGGCACCACTTGGCCAGGATCGCCCCGCCGCGCGAAACGATCCCTGTCACGCGCTTGGTGGTCAAAGGAATATAGCGCAGTAAAACACCGGCGTGGACGGTGAAATAATCCACCCCCTGCTCGGCCTGCTCAATCAAGGTGTCCCGGTAGATTTCCCACGTGAGGTCCTCGGCCTTGCCGCCGACTTTTTCCAGCGCCTGATAAATGGGGACCGTGCCGATCGGGACCGGAGAATTACGGATGATCCATTCCCGCGTCTCGTGGATATTTTTCCCCGTCGATAAATCCATGACCGTGTCCCCGCCCCAGCGGATCGCCCATGTCATCTTCTCGACTTCTTCGGCAATGCTTGAACTGATGGCGGAATTGCCGATATTGGCGTTGATCTTCACGAGGAAATTGCGGCCGATGATCATGGGCTCGGTTTCGGGATGGTTGATGTTCGAGGGGATAATGGCGCGGCCCCGGGCGATTTCATCACGGACGAATTCCGGCGCGCAGCGTTCGCGAACCGCGATAAATTCCATCTCCGGCGTGATCTTGCCGGCTTTGGCGTAATGCATTTGCGTGATGTTGCGGCCCGCCTTCGCCCGGAGCGGTTTACGCAAGACGGGGAACCTGATCTCCTTGACGCGCGGGTCTTTTTCCATCTGCCTGCGGTAAAGGGAAGCCGGCTCCGGCAATTCCTCGACGTCGGCACGTCCACGGATCCAGCCGCCCCTTAACGCGGGGAGTCCGCGCGTAATATCAACAGGGACATCCTTGTCCGTGTACGGCCCGGAGGTGTCGTAAATTTCGACCGCGCCGCCGTCGGAGGTTGTCACGGCGCGAAACGGCACGCGCACGCCGGAAAACAATTTTCCTGATTTATAAACCTTCTGTGAGCCTTCGAATGGCGGGTAACTTAAATCGGTAATGCCTGGTTTCACATCATTTTTCATTGGAATGGAGTCCCGGGTCGGTCTGGAGGCCATCATGTCTTGCGCCACTTGATCGAACAGCCCATGCTCGGTTTCTGGTCCCGGGCGATGGGCTGGCCCGTGGCCATATTGTTGAGCGCTTCCTTTAACTCCTCACGGGTCACCTTGCTCTCGTCCTGCCAGTTGTCGTCGATACGGCCGTGATAAACCAGGGCATGATTTCTATCAAAGAGATAAATGTCCGGCGTACACTGCGCTTTAAACGCGCGCGCCGTCTCCTGGGTCTCGTCGACCAGATACGGGAACGTGATCCCCAGCTCCTTGATTTTCTCAACCATCTTCGGCGGCGCGTCATCCGGATAATCGGGGTTGATGTTGGGGTTAATGGCGACGGTACTGATCTTCATGTTCTTCGCGTAACTGGCCAGGCGGATCACCCGCGGCCACACGGCGATTGCGTAGGGGCAATGGTTGCAGGTAAAAACCACCAGGAGCCCTCGGTCCCCGTACAATTTCTCGCTCGCGTAAGTCTTGCCGTGGGGGTCTCTGAGTTTGAACGAAGGCATCTTCGTCCCTAGGGGAATCGTAATTGACTCCAGCAAAACCATTTTATTTTTCCCTCCTGTTTTTTCCCGTCCCTGCGGATTTCTTGTCAAGCCTCAATCATTATAGCCCCGCGCCTGATGGTGTCAAGACCGTTCCCCGTGCGGGAAACATTCTACCAAAGCTGGGCGGAAATTTTAAAGGTATCTTTGGAAGCCTCGAAGGCCGGGCGGTATTGTTTAAAGGCGTCTGGGGCGGCCGTGTACTGGATCTTGTAAAGCCGGTTGATGTCGTTGACCATGTAGAATTCGAAACTGACCAGGGAACTCTCCGGGTCCTGATAAAATACCCACCAGAAAACGTTGTTGTCGATTTTAATCTGCCCTCTGTCAATCAGCCGGTACCCGGCTTTTACAAGAGCGTCGATCAAGGTGGGGAAATCGTCCTCCAGCCAGGTCGGGTTGGCGAGCTTGACGGTTAAAACGGCCATGCTGGCGACCGGGATATCGGCATTCGGAACCTTCCCGGGTACGGCAAACATGACAACTTCCGGCTTATCGGCCGCCTCGAAGACGGGACTGACACCCCGCGGATCCTTAAGCTGTTCCCAGCCCGCGGGAGGGACAAAGCTGTATCCATGCCCTTTATGGACGCTCGATTTAAACAACGAACTGGAGGCCAGGACCTTCAGGCACAAGACCACCACCAGAAACGTGACTATCGCCTTGATAATTTTTGCGCTGTCGTCATCCATCCCGTTTGAAGTCCCCTGTATTTCTTTGAGGGTCAGTATACCACAAATTATTCATTGGCAAAACATGTCCCCTTTTATATAATAACGCCATGACTTTGCCTGACGAGCTTGTCCTGAAACAAATGGAACTCGGCCCCATGGGAAATTTCCAGTATTTCCTGGGGGACGCCCGCAGCAAACAAATCGCCGTCGTGGACCCGGCCTGGGACGTCGATTATCTGTGCGACGAGGCCAGGAAAAACGGCTACGCAATTTCCCTTGTCCTTTTAACCCACGGCCACCCGGACCACGTCAACGGCCTCAAAGAGATCCTCTCGCGCCACGACGTGCCGGCGTACATCTCCCGGCATGAAGCGCCCTTTCTGAAACCGCGGCACAAAAATATCGTCGAAGCCGAAGACCGGCAAAAAATCAAAATCGGCGCCATCGAAATCGAGTGCTTCCTGACCCCCGGCCACACGCCCGGTTGCCAGTGTTTCAAATACAAGGATGTCCTTATTTCCGGCGACACCCTTTTTATCGACGGGTGCGGGCGCTGCGACCTGCCCGGCAGCGACCCGAAACAAATGTACCATTCGCTTTATCATGTCCTGATGAAACTCCCCGACACGACCACCATCTACCCGGGACATAACTACGGCCCGGTGCCCTTTGCCACGCTCGCCGAACAGAAAAAAAACAACCCCTACCTGACCTGTACCGGCATCGAGGAATTTCTCTCCGAACGCATGGGGGTTTAATCCGCAGGAACGAGTCGCGGCCTGTCCCTACGTTTTCAACCCCTTCAAAAAGAACGCGCGGATCATGGCGCTGTAGACGCGAAACGGCAGCGCCCGGCGCAGCCAGTAAAGGATTTGTCCTTCGACGTCGGGGATGTTGCGAAACGGCGGATTTTTTGCCCGGATCAATTTCTCAACTATGATGCCGATCTCCTCGGGATCTTTGTGGCAGTCCTCGACGTAGGCCGCGACTTTTTTCTTCAGATGCCGGGAGATAGCGTAATAAGGGCTGTTGGGGTGGTCGAAATACCGCGCGTAACGGGCGTTCTCGTAGAAAATTCTGGTCTTGTACGTGCCGGGCTCAACCAAGAGGACATCGATGCCAAAAAACTTCAGCTCGTAGCGCAGGCTTTCGCTGAAGGCCTCCAGCGCCCACTTGCTGGCGTTGTAGGCGGAAAAGGCCGGCGACGCGGAGAAGCCGGCGACGCTCGAGATGTTGATGATCTTCCCGCGCCGGCGCTGGCGCATGAGCGGGATGACCGCGCGGGTCACGTTCTGCACACCGAAAAAATTCACCTCAAACTGCGCGCGGATCTCCTCGTCGGTCAAGTCTTCGAAAAAGCCGCCGATCCCGTAACCGGCGTTGTTGACCAGGACATCGATGTATCCATAGCGGCCGTTGACATGGTCGACCGCCCGCGTGACCGAGGCCTTGTCGGTCACGTCCATCGGGACGATGTCCGCGATGCCGCCGCGGCGGTTGATCTCGCTGGTGAGACTCCCTTGCTTGCGCGTATCGCGCATCGTGGCGACGACCCGGTATCCGCGGGAGGCGAGCCGGGCGGCGGTCAAAAGTCCAAACCCGCTGGAGCAGCCGGTGATAAAGACGACTGGGGAATTGGAAGGTTGAGACATAGCATTAGAGGTAGAGAGGTAAGTGATAAGAGGTAAAAATGATTTTGCCCATTTATTTCTCACCTCCTACCTCTTTACCTCTTACCTCTGTTTATTTGAGCGCCTTCTGCATCATCAGGGCATCAACGAGAGTTATCGCGATCATCGCTTCCACGACGGGAACGACCCGTGGGCAGATGCAAGGGTCGTGGCGGCCCTTGACCTCGAGGATGGCGGCCTTGAAATCCCGTGAAACGGTCGACTGCTTCTGCGCGATCGAAGACGTCGGTTTAACGGCCAGGCGCAAAACGATATCCTCCCCGTCGGAGATGCCGCCCAGGATCCCCCCGGCATGGTTGGTGCGGGTGCGCACCCGATCGCCGTCCATATAAAATTTATCATTGTGCTGGGATCCGAGCATCCCGGCGGCCGCGAAGCCGGCGCCGAACTCGACCCCGCGCACCGCGCCGATGGACATCAGCGCGCAGGCCAGACGCGCGTTGAGTTTATCATAAACGGGATCGCCCAATCCCGGCGGGCAGCCGTGCACGACCGCCTCCACAATGCCGCCGATAGAATCACAGCTCTTGCGTACTTCTTCGACTTTGGCGATCATCTGTTCGGCCGCTTCCAAGTCCGGCGCCCGCACGATATTTTTCTCGATGACGGAGAAATCTTTTTTCTTCGCGTAAATCCCGCCGATGGCCAGCGTGTAGGCCACGACAATAATCTTGTGCTGGTGCAAAATTTTTTTGGCAATCGCGCCGGCCGCCACCCGGCAGGCCGTCTCGCGCCCGGAGGCGCGTCCGCCGCCGCGGTAATCGCGGTTCCCATATTTCATCCAATAGGTATAATCGGCGTGGCCGGGGCGAAAAAGATTCTTGATGTCTTCATAATCTTTGCTGCGCTGGTCTTCGTTGCGGATCAGGAGGGCCACGGGAGCCCCGGTGGTCTTGCCTTCAAAAATACCGGAGAGGATTTCGGCTTTATCCGGTTCCTTGCGGTGGGTCGTGACTTTGCTTTGACCGGGCTTGCGCCGATCTAATTCAAATTGAATATCCGATTCAGTTAAAGGGAGATTGGGCGGGACGCCGTCGACGATCACGCCGATGGCCGGGCCGTGGCTTTCGCCGAAGGTGGTGATGCGGAAAATTTGGCCGAAGGAGTTACTTGCCATTATGTTCGCCGCTTATTGCCCGTCCTCAGAATTTCGACTACAAATCGTTAAATTTCTCAACGGTCAAACTCGCTTGCCGGATAAGACTTTTTAACAAACCGATACCAAGTTCTTTATGTTGGGGAACGGACAACGTGTATGGATAATCGGACTTAACCAGCATGACATGCGACCCGGCCTGACGGTCAACCGTCCAGCCGGCCCGTTTAAACTTTTTCACCGCTTCAGCGCCTGAACACAACCGCAGGCGATGGCTCACACCAGCACCGCAACTTTTCTGGCGTGGCGATGCCTGGCTTTATCATTCATAACGGCCAGCCAGCCGGCGATGGCTTCTTTAATATTTGCTTTCGCCTCGGCTATTGTTTCGCCCTGAGAAACACACCCGGGCAAAGCAGGCACTTCCGCAAAATAATAACCTGTTGCATCCTGTTCAATAACGGCTAACAGCTTCATATATTTTTACCTCCCGCGACAAGTATAACATCTATAGTTCGGTTACTTTTAAATTTTTATCGAATAAAAATGACGTTTCCAGGCGGACCAAATCGAATTGGATGTCCGCGTCGCTTAACGCGAGATTCGCGGGAACGCCGTCGATGACCAAACCCACCGCCGGCCCGTGGCTTTCGCCGAAGGTGGTGATCCTAAAGATTTGTCCGAAGGAATTACTCATTTCGCATCTTCAATCCAGATGAGTTTTTCCCCCATTGTTCCTTGTTGCAATGATTCATAAAATTTTCGGTCGGCCGTTACCAACATGAATCCGCCACCCAGTGCCAGCGCCAGATATAATCCGTCATAAACACTGATCCGGAATTGAATCGCCAGGCTCCACGCAGCATCCACAAGAATTTTGGAGCTATAAATTTGTAATGGAAAACGCAAGAAGTCTTGAAGAATTCC
>JACRHQ010000068.1 GCA_016217585.1 Candidatus Omnitrophota bacterium
CATCGCCCCCTTCTTCGGATACCCCAAAAGAGCTTTTGACGATCGCGGCCACGACACTCGGCTATTACGGGTTCAAGGATTTTGACAACGTGCGTCTGCATAATCTCGCCGATAACACGGAAGTCATCGCCGACCCCGCCACGCTGTGGACCTACCAGCAGCGCTGAACAAAAGCTACCGGCTTATGACGCCCGGATAAAGAGACGGCGTCATGTCCGACTGCCAATAGTGTTTCGTGGTTATATCCATGATGGTGAGCTTCCCCCACCAGCCCGCGCCGGTATCCAGCGCCCGGATATTGCACAGATGCAGAGGTTGCGTCGAATCAAACAGGTGCGTCGGGGTATGCCCGAGATAAATTTCTTCGAACCCGCCGTAGCGGCAATCTTCGCCCCTCGCCGCTCTCTCCCACGCGTCTTTAAGCAGGTCCCGGTCCCAGACGATAAATTCCAGCGGCTGTTCCCCGATCGGCCTTCGCGGGTCGAACCCGCCGTGGACGAACAGTTTCCCGTCGAATTCAAGCCAGCGGCGCGCGTTTTTTAAAAAATCGATGTGTGCCGGCGGCATGCCCTCTTTACCGTACGAAGCGATAGTGTTGCGCCCTCCCTGGTCGAGCCACGCGTCTTCCCTGATCCCTTTGGTCGCCCAGTCCAGCGCCCAGAGGTCGTGGTTGCCGATGACAAAATCGAGGTGTTTAATCTTCAAGAGCTCATCGATGCACTCGCGGACCTGCGGATAACCGTCGCAGACGTCCCCCAGCACGATCAGCCGGTCTTTCCCGTAATCAAACCCGCAGCGCTGCAGGCATTGCACCAGCGCTTTATGCGCGCCGTGGATGTCGCCAATGACGAATACTTTCATAATTTTAAGGATACCCGGGGACCCCACTGAACCTGCCGGGTTCATTTAGGGGCGATGGCCCCGGGACTCCTCAAGAAACTCCCATCGTTCAAAGGTTTTGAGGAGTTCGTCTTCGACTTTTTCCAGTTTTTCCTTCATGGACGTGATTTCGTGGGGGCTCTTCTTGAAAAAGTCCGGATCCGCCATCAGCGTATAGATCTCGTCCTGTTTCGTTTCCAGTTTTTCGATCCTGGCCGGAAGCGCGGCCAACTCTTGTTCTTCTTTATAAGAGAGCTTCCTGGGTTCAGGCTTTTCTTTCTTGACGGTCTCTTCCTCGACAACCCTGGAAAGCGGTTTCACGTCCGGTTCTTTAACCTTTAATTTACGCTGGCTCAACCAGTCGTCATACCCTCCGGGATATTCGTTGACCTCCCCTTCCCCTTCGAGCACGATGGTGCTGGTCACCACATTGTTCAAAAACGCCCGGTCATGGCTGACCAAAAGCAGCGTCCCCGAATAATCGAGCAACAGCTCTTCGAGCAGTTCCAAAGTCTCTATGTCCAGATCATTGGTCGGCTCATCCATGACTAGGACGTTGGAGGGCTTGGTAAAAAGCCGCGCCAGCAAAAGCCGGTTGCGTTCCCCGCCGGAGAGGACTTTCACGGGGGTACGCGCGCGTTCCGGGGAAAAAAGAAAATCCTGCAGGTAGCCGATGATATGCCGCGGCTTGCCGTTGACCATGATCGTATCGCTCCCGTCGCCGACATTTTCACTCACCGTTTTCTCGCCGTCGAGCTGTTCGCGCAACTGGTCGTAATACGCGACCTCCAGGTTCGTCCCCAGGCGCACTGTGCCCCGCAGCGGCGTCATCACCCCCAGCAACAGGCGTAACAGCGTCGTTTTCCCCGAACCGTTGGGGCCGATCACGCCGATCTTGTCCCCGCGCATGATCGTCGTCGTGAAACTGTTGATCAAAGGCTTGTTTTCGTACTCACAGCCCAGGTTGGAAACCTTGATCACCAGATGCCCGGAACGTTCGGCCTCCTGCGCCTGCATATTCACTTTCCCCACGGCCTGGCGCTGTTTCTTCTTCTCTTCCCGCATCCGCTCGAGCGCTTTCACGCGGCCTTCATTGCGGACCCGTCGGGCCTTGACCCCCTTGCGGATCCAGACTTCTTCCTGGGTCAATTTTTTCTCAAACTCCCGGCGCTGCACCTCTTCATTCTCCAGCGCCATTTGTTTGCGTTCTAAAAATGTCTGATAATCACAGCTCCAGCTGAAGATCCTCCCGCGGTCGAGTTCAACGATCCGGGTCGCCAGGTGCCGCATGAACATGCGGTCATGCGTGACAAACAGCACGGTGCCGGAATAAGTTTTCAAGAATCCTTCCAGCCAGTCGATGGAATCGATGTCGAGATGGTTGGTGGGCTCATCGAGAAGCAGGATATCAGGCTTGATAACGAGCGCCCGGGCCAAGAGCACCCGGCGCTTCTGTCCGCCGGACAACTGTTCGAATGGAGCTTCCGGGTCAAGCTTCATCCGGGAGATGACATCTTCGACCTGGTTGCTGATGTCCCAACTCTGTGTGCGGTCCAGTTCCGCGTGCGCGCGGTCGAACTGGCGCAGCAATTCGGGGGTGTGTTCGGTGTGCAAACGGTGGCTGATATGGTGATATTCTTTCAAGAGCTCGCCGCGCTTGCCCAACCCCGAGGCGACAATGTCGAACACGTCCCCCTGGATGTCGGAGGGGATCTCCTGGGGCAAA
>JACRHQ010000069.1 GCA_016217585.1 Candidatus Omnitrophota bacterium
GCTTTCAGATCGACGATATTCAAGAGCGGATTCGAAGGCGTCTCGATCCAGACCATTTTTGTCCTGGCGGTTATGGCCTTCTTGACCGCCCGCGGATCCCGCATATTAATAAAATTAAAGGCGATCCCGAGTTGGGAAAACACCTGGGCGAAGAGACGGTAGGTCCCTCCGTAAATATCGTCGCCGGTAACGACTTCATCGCCGGGCTTCAGGTAAAACAGGACCGCCGTGATCGCGGCCATGCCCGTGGCCGTCACTGAGCAGCCCGTCCCGCCCTCCAGCGCCGCGATATTTTCTTCAAGGGCGCTGCGGGTCGGGTTGCCGCTGCGGGTATAATCATATCCCTTGTTCTTTCCCAAAGCGTCGAAATAAAAGGTGGACGTCGGATAAATCGGTGTCGTGACCGAATTGTAGCTTGAATCCTTGTAAACGCCGGTATGGACCGTCTGCGTGCGGATATCGATCTTGTTTTCAGGTTTGCTCATAAAAAATGACCTCTCACTGGTGGTTCGTGTGTTCAGGCCCCGCCGGCCTCCGCCTTTCTACGGGATGCCGTCAATTTTGGAGTAGGCTGGCCGCCGTGGCGGGTACGGTTGTATTCCTTGCGCACGACGCTCAACAGCTTGGCGACGTGGACGGGCTTGGCAAAGGCGCGATAAATTTTTCCGTTGATCTCGATGGTCTCGTACCCCTTGTCCTTGCCGGGGGAGAGCGTGTTGGTGACAAAAATGACCGGGATATCTTTGGCGGCCTCCCGCGCGTTGAGCTGTTCGACGATGACCTTGCCGTCGCCGTCGGGCAGGATCACGTCCATGACGATCACATCGGGCAGCGTGGCGTTGATCTTCGCGAAGCACTCTTGCCCGCCGAAGGCCTCCACCACGTCATAACCGGCGTTGGCGAAAATCTTCCCGTAAAGCCTCTGGGTCACGGGGTTGTCGTCGACAACCAGTATTTTTTTGCGTTTTTTTGTCATGCCGGGACCTCCAGGACCATCCGGTACCGCGCTTTATTCTGCCGCACCCGGTCGAGCGCGGCGTTGACGTCCTCCAGCGGGAGGACTTCCGTTTTGGCCGTGACGCGCTCACGCGCCGCGAAATCGAGCATCTCCCTGATCATCCCTGGGCTGCCGATGACGCTGGCGACGACCCCTTTTTGTCCGGAGATGATCGCCCCGGCGGGAATTTCCAGCGGCTTATCGACGGCGCCGACCACGATCAGCCGGCCGTTGGGCCGCAGCATCGCCAGATACAATCCCCAGTCGAGCGTCACGTTGACGGTCGTCAGCAAAAAATCAAAATGACGTTTTAATTTCTGAAGCGTATTTTTATCCTGACTGCCGGCAAAATCGCCGGCGCCCAAGGCCCGGGCTTCCTCTTCCTTGCCGGGAGTATGCGAAAACGCGGTCACGTGACAGCCCAGGGCGCGGGCGAACTGAACGGCCAGGTGCCCCAGCCCGCCGATCCCGATGACGCCGACCTTGTCGCCGGGTTTGGTCAAACGCCGTAACGGCGAGTAAACGGTGATCCCGGCGCACAAAAGCGGCGCGGCTGTCTCCGAGGTCAACGCTTCAGGAATCGGGAACACGAACCGGCTGTCCACAACCACCTTGCGCGCGAACCCGCCGTAATGCCCGACGGCGGTCGCCGTGTCCTCCGGACATAAATTTTCTTCCCCGCGCCGGCACCATTCGCAAGCCCCGCAACTCGCCGCCTGCCAGCCGACCCCCACCCGCTGGCCCGCCGCCAGGTCCCTGACCTTGACACCGACGCGTTCAACCTTCCCTATGATTTCATGCCCCGGGACAAGCGGATAGCGGCTGGTTTGCCAATCATTGTCGATAAGATGGATGTCGCTATGGCAGATACCGCAATGGGAAATCCCGACGACCGCGTCCATCGGTCCGATCTGCCGCGGCTCGGGGTAACTGAATTTCTCAAGCTTTTGTTTCGCCGCGAAGGCCGCGTAACATTCGATCATCAGGCCGTTGTTCCCAGGAGCCGGCGCACCCTCGCCAGCAAGGCCTTGGGATCGACCGGTTTGATCAGATAATTATCGATCCCCGCCATTTTGAAAATGTCCACCATCTCCCCGCGTCCGGTCAGGACGATGATGGGGACCCCTTTGAGACGGTTGTCGTTGCGGAATTCCTGGATAAAGGTGTACCCGTCCATCCTGGGCATCGCGATATCGCAGATAATCAAATCGGGGATCTCGGTCCTGGCGCGGGCCAGCGCTTCCGCGCCGTTGGTGACCCCCGTCACGTTTTTAAAGCCGTTGTGGCCCAGATAATCCCGGATGGCCAGCCGCAGCGCCGCGTCGTCGTCGATGACCAGGATCTTTTTGTCGTCCATTTTAAATCCCCACTGTTACGCGATACGTTAGTTTTACTTCCCCGTCTTTGGGCACAGGGATATCAAAACCCGGGATTGATCGGGGGCGTTGATCGACCTTGGTGCTCTTGACGATTGACTTGTTCTATTATCTATTGAGTCCCCGGATGAATCAAGGGAAAATTATTGAAAAACCGGGGCAGCCGGGCTCAGTGCCTCTCGAGTTCGGTCCTGATGATCATCATCACTTCGAGGTTGTTACTGGAGATGACGACGCTGCGGTTGACGGCGGCGCTCTCGTCCACGCTGCCGTAAATAAGGGTCAGGTCGATGCCCGCCTCGGCGATCTTGTCGGTCACCTTCTGCAGGGCGCCGGGCTGGTTGTCGATGGACAGGAGGATCACTTCTTCTTCCTGCACGTCATAGCCCCTGGCCTGCAGGAGCCGCTTGACTTCATTGTTGTCATCGGTGACAAACATGACGGCCACGTTATTGCCGATCGAATACGCGCACAGGGCGACGAGGTTGATTTCGGACCTGGAAATCACCTGCGTTATTTTAGCGAGCATCCCGATCTCGTTATCGCCGCGGACCATCAATTGCCGGGCCAGCTCTGCCTTGACCATAGATCCTCCTCACGTTGCAAGACGCAACAGGTGTATCAGCTTTCTCTGATATAAGTATAACCTGAATTAACGGCGAATCGCCGTATTTTAAAACAAAGAATTGTGTATATGCCGAC
>JACRHQ010000008.1 GCA_016217585.1 Candidatus Omnitrophota bacterium
CGATTACATCAGCCAATATCCCAAGTCCACGCATCAAGGGGAGGCTTATTTCTACATGGGAGAATCGGCGTATTATCTGGAAGATTTCCTGACCGCCGTGACCTATTACGCCAGCGCCGCCCAGACGGCGTATGACCAGAAGCTGACCATCATGGCCAAGGTCAGCCTGGGGTGGAGTTATATGAAGCTGGAGAAATTCAAACTGGCCCGGCAATATTTCGACGAGGCCTACGCGCTGGCCAGGGACAAGAACATGCTTTCCGACGACGTGCTGCTCGGGCGGGCGAGCGTTTATATGGAAACCAGAGAATACGACCAGGCCCTGGAGGCGTACGGGGAACTTGTCGCCGCGTTTCCTTCCAGCAAGAAACTGGGCGAGGCGTACCTGGGGCAGGCGAACATTTTTTATCTGAAGGGGGACTACGGCAACGCGGTCAGGTCTTATCAGAGTTTGATCGACAAGGAGAAGGACAAGGAGAAGGGCAAGGAGAAGGAGTACCAGGAAGTTTCGGGGAAGGCCTATTTCGGCCTGGCGTGGTCGTATTTGAAAATGGGCAGGCTGGATGACTCCATCAGAAGTTTCGAGATCATCAAGAATACGACGGCCAACAAGACCGTCAAGATCAGCGCCCTGACCCAGATCGGCGACGCGTACCAGGACGTCGGCGAGATGAACAAGGCCATCGATGTTTACGACGGCATCCTGCGCGATTACCCTGAAAGTCCCTACACGGATTATGTCCAGTACCGCCAGGGGATCGCGCTCTTGAAGGCGGAGAAGATCGACGCGGCCACGTTATCTTTCCAGACCCTGAAGACCAACTTCCCCAGGAGCAAGTACCTCAACGACGCGGATTATTACCTGGCCCTGGCGTATTTTAAAAAGGGAGACTGGGCGGCCACCCGCGACCAGGCGGGGCAGTTTATGGCCCAGGCGGCGCCGGACAACCCGTTTATGGCCGAGGCTCATTACCTCCTCGGGCTGGCCGCTTTTGACCTGCAGGATTACGCCGGCGCGCTCAAGATATTCCAGACCATCATCAAAAACTATCCGTCTGAAACGGCCATGATCAGGAACGTTGAGGCGGGCATGGCCAAATGTTATTATAAAATGCGTGACGATAAGGAAGCCGTAAAACGGTTTACGGCCCTTGTTGAAAAGTATCCCCGGACGCTGGTCGCCCAGGATGCCCTGATATGGCTTGGGGACCACTCCCTGGAATCGGCCGATTACGATACGGCCATCAAGTATTATGAGAAATTTATCGCCGATTTCCCCGGCAGCCCAAGGTTAGGTCTGGCCTTTTATGAACTGGGGCAGGCCCATCAGGCTAAAGGGGAATACGACCAGGCCGTCGGCGCGTACAGGAAGGTCGATAACTCCGGCGACGCGGCGTTGTACGCCAAGGCCCGCCTGGCACTGGCGGATATTTTTTCGAAAGAACTGGATTCGGGCTCGGCGTTGTCGACCTATCAGAGTATCATCGCCACTTCTCCGTAATTCCGGCGCGACGCTTACGTGAAGATGGCCGGGGTCTACCGCAAGGACAGGGATTATGCCCATGCCCTTGAGGCGTATCAGAATGCCTTAACCGCCGGGAAAGGGCTGGAAGACATTAATGACGCACAGCTTCAGTTCAATATCGCGGACGTTAACGATCTCTTAAACAGCAGGGAAAAGGCGGTCGAGGAGTACCTGAAGCTGGTTTATCTGTATCCGAAGGAGACCGGATGGGTCGTCAAGGCGTATCTGGCGGCGGCGCGGATCTTTGAGGACGACGAGAAGTGGTCCGAGGCCAGGACCACCTATGAAAAAGTCGTGCGGCTGGGGACCGATGAATTGAAATTCGCCCAGGAACGGATCGACTGGATCAACGAACATATACTCAAGAAAAACGAATGAAGGAGGGATAGAGTTATGGAAGGCATATGGGGGATGAGCGCGTGGGAGTTTATCAAGCTGGGCGGGCCGGTCATGATACCGATCCTGTTGTGTTCGCTGTTCGCCCTGGGGGTCATCATTGAAAAGCTGGTCTATTTTGCGATAATCAAGATCGATGTCCCGCAATTCAAGTCCAGGGTTTTTGCCCTGATCAAGGCCAACAAGATCGGGGAGGCGGTCCAGTTGTGCGACGCGAGCCCGTCGCCCGTCGCCAAAATTTTTAAAGCGGGGATATTAAAGTTCGGGGCCGCGCGCGACGAGATCAAGGAGGGCATGGATGACGCGAGCTCCTTCGAGATCCCGAAAATGGAAAGCCGTCTGGGGGCCGTCGCCACCATCGCGCATATCGCTCCCTTGCTGGGGCTTTTGGGGACCGTCACGGGGATGACGGCCTCTTTTCACACGATCCAGGTGCGGGCGGCGTCTTTGAACCCGGTGACCCCCGGGGACCTGGCGGGCGGGATCAGCGAGGCCCTTTGACGACCGTGGCGGGTTTGATGGTCGCGATCCCGACTTACGTCGCCTACAATTACTGCGTGAGTCGCATCAACCAGTTTGTCCTGGAGATGGAGCGGGGCGCGACCGAACTGATCAATTTTATGTCGCATATCACGCAGGCCGGCGCCGTCGAACAAACGGTCCCGCGGTCTTGACGCCATGAAATTCAAAAGACATACCAAGCTTGAGCACGGTTTAAAGCAGATCGACATCGCGCCCTTGATCGACCTGATGTTTTTGCTGTTGATATTTTTTATGCTGACCTCGTCGTTCACGCTTCAGTCAGGGATCAACGTGAAGTTGCCGAA
>JACRHQ010000070.1 GCA_016217585.1 Candidatus Omnitrophota bacterium
GATTTTCTGCCTTGGATCGACACGGTGGCGATCCAGTCGGATGCCGGCCGGGGATCGTCCATCGCCGCGGCATTCCTTAAACGGGACAAAGAGGTCATCTGGGTGGTTTCCAGCGACCGGGTCGCGCGGGAATTCCTGGATTCTGACGCCGGCGGCAAGATGGCCGCGGCGGTGCAGGAAAAAAGGCTGCGCCTGGTTGCCGGAAATCCGATCACCGAGATCCTGGGCGAAGGAGATGCTAAGGCCGTACGGCTCAAATCCGGTAAAGTCTTGGCGGCACAGATCGTCATTTTTCCGGACGCCCAGGCCGATCTGAAGCTCTTTATCGATCCGGCGGTCACCATCGAAGGCGGGATCCGCGTCAACGAACAGTTCCAGACGGGGATCGAGGGTGTTTTAGCGCTGGACGCGGCGTGCCGGCCTGTCCCGCGGGGCGGGACCTGCTCGGCCGGCGAGGCCGGCGCGAACCCCGGCCAGGAAAACACGGGCTTTCTGCTGGTGACCGTGCTGGAACAGCAGGGGGCCGCCGTCGCCGCGGCGCTTAAAGGTCCCAAAATGGCCGACAGTAATGCTAGCTAACGCACCCCTAGCTGATTCGCTTCACGAATCAAAGCGCTGGCCGAGTAGGCTCCCTGCGGGAGGGGTTATTCGCCGGAACCCTTTCCAAGGGCGAATAAAACTCCTAAACTTTTCCTTGCCAAAGCTTTATTTATATATTATGCTTAACATGTTGTTAAAGGTAGTGTTTCGCCGAGAAGACAGTTCTTCGTTACATCTTCCTTAATTATACCTTTCAGTTAAGTGATTCCGCGCAAATTGTACAGCCGTAACGTATCGCATGAAAGGGTATAAACAGTTAAAAACGTTTGAAGAAGTCAATGCGTTGAGTAAGCGGTTGCGTTCTGCATTAATTAACGACAAGCCAGCTCTGAATTCCAAATAAACATAATCAATTGAAACCGATGGCGGCAAAGCTATTTTTGATCGATGCCCACGCGCTGTGTTACCGCTCATTCTACGCCATCAAGGACCTGTCGACGCGCAAAGGCCGGCAGACAAACGCGATCTATGGTTTTGTGAACACCCTGCACAAGATCCTGCGGGAATACCGGCCGCAATACATGGCCGTTTGCTTCGATTCCCCGGGAAAGACGCACCGCCAGGAGAAGTTCAACGCCTACAAGATCCAGCGGCCGATCATGCCCCGGGACCTCATTGACCAGATCCCCGTTATCAAGGAAGTGGTGGCGGCGCATAATCTGGCGCTCTTTGAATGCCCCGGGTTTGAGGCGGATGACATCATCGCCACGATCGCGCGTTCCTGCCTATCTGGCCGATTAGGTCCCGCTCCGCGGGACAGGAACGCCGCAAAAGACAAAAATATTGAAGTTGTCATTGTCAGCGACGACAAGGACATGTACCAGCTCGCCGGCGAACGAATGGCTTTTTTTAGCGCGCGCAAAGACGCCTTGTGGGAATATAGCGATGTCAAGAAACACCTGGGGTTCGATCCGCGTCGAATGACGGATTTTATCGCCTTGGCAGGGGATAATTCGGATAATATCCCCGGGGTCAAGGGAATCGGAGAAGTGACCGCTAAACAGCTCATCAATGACCACGGCAGTCTGGAAGATATTTTCCGGCATCTGGACAAGATCAAATCGCAAAAGGTACGGGAAAAGTTGGAACAGAGCAGGGAACAAGCTGTTTTAAGCAAGGAATTGGCTGTCTTGGAAACGGAAGTGCCGTTGGATCTGCAATTGGAGCGCCTGAAGGTCGGAGAACCGCAGCAAAACCGCCTGCTCGAACTATTTCAGGAGCTGGAGTTTACCCGGTTCGCCAAAGAAGCCGCCTCCGCCGGTCAGCTTGAACAGGCACATCCCGATATCCAGCCTCCGGCAAAAGGAAAAATCGAAGAGTGGCTGAAAAAAATCAAAACGGCCGGGCGGTTTGCCGTTCTCACCGATAGCGCGGCGCCGAGATTGGTCCTTTCAAGCGGCCCGGCGGAACATTGCGCGGTCGCGCTCGATCAGGTGACGGATTGGAAAGAGGTCTTTGAGGACAAGAGAATTGAAAAGGTGGCCTACGATCTCAAAGAAACCATCAAGTTGCTCAAGGCGCGCGACGTATCCGTGAATGGAAAAATTTTCGACGTGTTTCTGGCCGCGTACCTGGTCGGCGATCCGCAAACTCAATTGAATTTTAGGGAACAGCCGTTCGCGCGCCGCGCGGCGCTGTTGTGGGACATATATCCCGCCCTGGCCAGGGAATTGAAGGAAAAATCCCTGGAAAAATTGCTCAACGAAATCGAAATTCCGCTGGCATTCGTTCTGGCGGACATGGAAACCTGCGGCGTGAAACTGGACATGGAGTTGCTGCGCGATCTTTCCAAGGAATGTGAACGCAAGATCGGGAATCTGACGGAACAAATCTATCGACTTTCCGGCAAGGAATTCAATCTCAATTCCCCGAAGCAATTAAGCCAGGTGCTCTTTGAAGATTTGAAATTGCCCACGGTCAAAAAAACCAAAACGGGGTTCTCGACCGACGAAGGGGTTTTGACCGTCCTCGCGTCCAAACACGAGGTCCCGGCGCTGATCCTGGAATACCGGCAGCTGGCGAAATTGAAATCGACGTATATCGACGCGCGGCCCGCGCTGGTCGATCCTAAAACAGGCCGCGTTCACGCGCAATTCCATCAGACCGGAGCGGAAACGGGGCGTTTGAGTTCCAGCCAGCCGAATCTACAGAATATCCCGATCCGCACGGAACTGGGGCGGCAGATCCGCAAGGCATTTATTCCCCTGAAGGCCGGTCATGTGATTGTGGCCGCGGACTACTCGCAAGTTGAATTGCGCATCCTGGCGCACATCACGCAGGACCCGGGACTGGCGAAAGCCTTTCAGGAAAATCAGGATATTCACGCGCACACGGCATCGCTGATCTTCGATGTCGCGGAAAAAGAAGTTACGCCGCAGATGCGCGACACGGCCAAGCGCGTGAATTTCGGCATCATTTACGGAATGAGCGCGTTCGGGTTGGCCAAAGACTTGGGGATCTCCCAAGCCGACGCCCA
>JACRHQ010000006.1 GCA_016217585.1 Candidatus Omnitrophota bacterium
GTTTAAAGTTATCACTTTTTTTACGCATAGACGTCCGGGGCCGGGCCAGACCGTGAAAACAACAATACGCAAAGAAGTGACTCTTCCTCCCGCGGCAGGCCATAAGTCCCTCCCGCAAGGATCCTCCCGGCCGGGGAGTCTGTCGGCCAAAAATAATCGTCTTGCGGAACCTGCTCCCGTCAAGAAAGTACAAACAGCCAAACCTCCGGCTGAAGAACCCGCTTTGAAACCCCCGTCCCAACCTGCTTATGCCGCGGCCCAGCCGGCGGTGTCCGCGCCGCGGGAGGTCCAGAAAGATATTATCCTGACTGTCAGGGCCAGGAAAGACAGCTGGTTGAGGGTCGAGGCCGACGGGGTCGTGGTCTTTCAGTCTTCGCTCGTTTACGGCAAATCGGAAAGCTGGATCGCCAGCGAGAAGATCGAGATCTCCGGCAAGAACATGCAGCAGCTGGAATTTGAGCTCAACGGTAAACTGCTCGGCGCCTTGAGCCGCCGCGACCGCAACGCCAAAAAGGTCGTCATCACCCGAGAAGGCCTCTCCGTTATTCAGTAAATTTCCATGATTAAACCCGCCATAAAAACAACGGACGATTTTTACAAGGAGCGTGTTTCCGACGGCCGGAAGGTCGGCGTGGTCAACCTGGGATGCGCCCGCAACCTGGTCGATTCCCAGGTGATCCTGGGGCAGATGAAGCGTCAGGGCTACCGGCTGGCAGACGCCGCCCGCGCGGACACGGTGGTCGTCAACACCTGCGGGTTCATTGAGGAGGCGAAAAAAGAATCCATCGATACTATCCTGGATTTGATTGCATTAAAGAAGAAGGGCAAGCTCAAACGCATTGTCGTCGCCGGATGCCTGGCCCAGCGTTACGGCAAGCAATTAGCCGAGGAATTCAAGGAGGTCGATACGATCATCGGCGTGCAGAAGCTTGACCGCCGCAACGTCCCCGAGCAGGTCCCGCTGACTCCCGCGCATTTTGCGTATGTCAAAATTTGCGAGAGTTGTTATAACCGCTGCAGCTTCTGTATTATCCCCGCCATCAAAGGGAAATTCACTTCGCGTACCATCGAATCCGTCGTCCGCGAGGTCCGGCAGCTCGACGGGCGCGGCGTCAAGGAGCTCAATATCATCGGGCAGGATATCACGGCCTATGGGATGGATATTTATCGCGAGAAGGCGCTCGCCCGGCTCTTGCGGGAAATAATTGCCGCCACCCGGAATATCCGCTGGGTCCGCCTCTTGTACGCGTTTCCCGCCCATGTGACCGACGAGTTGAATGACACGATCGCCGGGGAAGAAAAAATCTGCAAATATATCGACATCCCGCTGCAGCACATCAGCGACAACCTGCTCAAGAGTATGAACCGGCAAGTGACAACGCGGGAGACGGTTGATCTGATCCGCAAGGTCCGCGCGCGGATACCGGGGGCGCATCTGCGCACGACATTTGTCCTTGGGCTTCCCGGAGAGACACAGGAGAACTTCGAGGAACTGATGGCCTTTGTCCGCGACATGCGGTTTGAGAGAGTCGGCGCGTTCGTTTATTCGCGCGAAGAAGGGACGCCCGCGTATGCCATGCCCGGACAGGTCCCCGACCGCGTCAAGAAAAAACGGCTGGATACCCTCATGCGCGTCCAGCAGGATATTTCATTATCGCTGCAGAAAGAGAAAATCGGCCGTACGGTTGAGGTCCTGATCGATGAACCCCAGCAGGGGGAAAAGAATATTTATCTGGGCCGCACCCGGCACGACGCCCCCGAGGTGGACGGCACTGTTTACGTCCGTTCCGCCGGGACGTTGACCCCGGGGGACATCGTGGCGGTACGGATAACCGATGCTTACGAATACGACCTGGCGGGAGAAACCCTGTGAGCTTGCCCAACCGGCTGACCCTTTCCCGGATCCTTTTGACCCTGATGTTTGTATGGTTTCTCTTCCAGCCCGGGGCCGGCGCGAAAATCATCGCGGTGGTTGTCTTTTTGCTGGCCTCTGCCACGGACTTTTACGACGGATATTACGCCAAGAAATATAACCTCGTCAGCGATTTCGGGAAGATGATGGACCCTGTCGCCGACAAGTTTCTGGTCTTGACGGCGTTTTTTGTTTTCGCGGTCATGCACATGATCGCTTTATGGATGTTCGTGATCATCTGCGCGCGGGAGGTGGCGGTAACCCTGGTGCGCCTTTACGCGATGAAGCGCGGGA
>JACRHQ010000072.1 GCA_016217585.1 Candidatus Omnitrophota bacterium
AGCGGCATCGAGAAGGTCAATGAAGGGATGCAAAACACCATTGAGGCGATGGCCGTCATCGAACGGGGTTCCAGGCAGATCACGGAAGCGGTCGAACTCATCACGGATATCGCGGACCAGACCAACCTGCTGGCGCTTAACGCCGCCATTGAAGCGGCGCGCGCCGGTGAGCACGGCAAAGGGTTCGCGGTCGTGGCCGACGAGGTGCGCAAACTCGCGGAACGAAGCGCCGCTTCCGCCAGTGAAATCTCCAAGCTCAGGACCGAAAGCGCCAAGCAGGTCAGGGACGGGGCGCAGCTTTCGGCCGAAGCCGGCAAAAATTTGAAGGAAATCGTGGACCGGATCATGAAGATTGCCGAACAGCTCGAATCCATATCAGACGCCACGCAAAAGCAGGCGACGGCCATGGAGGAGAGCACTTCCATCGTCGAGTCCAACGCCGCATCCGCCGAGGAAATGTCCGCTTCAGCCCTGGAGATGAACAAGCAGGTCGACGGTCTCGAGGCCCTCGTGAATCAGTTCAAGATCAGCGAGATAAAAAAGGCTGAAAAGGCGTGATCAAATTCCCGGCAATTCCTGAAGGGGGCCGATGGAGCCGACTGACCCTGGTATACAAAAGAGGACATGGTTATCAAAAAGGACGTCCCTAGCGATGGTTCTTCCCTTAAGGAGCCGGAGGAAATCAAGATTGTCGAATTCTGTGTGGGGGAGAAGTTTTACGGCGTCGATGTCATGCAAATCCGCGAGATCCTGCGGGCCTCAACCGGCATCGTCCCGGTTGCCGGGACGCACCCTTCCGTCTGCGGGGTTGTCAACGTACGCGGGAAAATAATCCCCGTTATCAACCTGGCGTTTCATCTGAATATCCCCGTCACCTACGACCCTCTCCAGAGCCGGATTATCATTTCCGAATTTAATCATGTCCGGGTCGGGTTCTGGGTGCACCGCGTCACGAGAATACACCGCATGTTCCAGTCGGCCATCGATCTGCCTTCCGACCTGGTGCAGTCGCGTGGGTATTACATCAACGGCACGACCCGGCTGGAGGACCGCATCCTTTTTCTCCTGGACTTCGCGAGGATCACGCAGGACATCCATCCCGAAGATGATTTGCCGGCGGCGAAACCTGTTTCGCTTCCCATCCCGCGGGCGGATTTTGACCGTTCAACGAAAAAAATCCTCGTGGTGGAAGATTCGGCGTTTATCCGCAAGCTGGTGGCCCGTTACGCGCGCGACGCGGGGTACAACATCGCGACCGTCGCCAACGGCCAGGAGGCCTGGCAGGTGCTGGAAGAAACGGTGCGTTCGCCGGGTTTCCGGGACATCGCGGGGCATTACCATCTGGTCGTCACGGACCTCGAAATGCCCGTCATGGACGGGATCGGCTTGATCCGGAAACTGCGCGCGCATCCGGAACTGCAGAAACTGCCTTGCATCGTCTTTTCCTCATTCCTGACGCCGGAACGCGTCCGGCAATGCGAGGCCGCGGGTGCCGACGCCGAGATAGCCAAGGACGACGTTGAGCATCTTATCAACCTTATCGACAGCAAGGTGATCAGATAATGACGGATTCCCCTCCCCTGGATCGCAGGCGGTATGTCCGGCTGGAGCGTCAGCACATGTTGCGGCACGAAAAATATGAGTTCCAGATCGTCGAGGAACGGGAGGCGTTTGAGGAAGGCATGCTGAAAAACTACAGCCACAACGGGGCCCTTTTTGAAACCGTGACGAAATATCGCGTGGGGGATGTCGTGAAACTGGCCATTACGATCCCCGGATGGGAAAGATACAAGAAGGAGTTTTACAAAGAGGATAGAACTTCGCGCGCCGAGCCTGTCGTCGTGCTGGCGTGTGTCGTCCGGGTGGAGACGTTGGTCTCCGACCGGATCTATGATACCGGTGTCCAGTTTGTCAGCATAGATGAGGGGGACCGCTGGAGCCTTATGAGGCAGATCAAGGCGCAGGTGGAGAACGGATGATGGACGAAGACCAGTTTGCCCAGGGTCCGCCGGATGTCGTAATCCTTCAACTGGTCAGTTTCAAGTTCGCGGACGAGGAATACGCCCTGGATATCGCGCATATCCAGGAGGTGATCCATGTCCAGAAGATCACTTACGTACCGCAGATGCCGGATTTCTCCCTGGGAGTTATCAACGTCCGGGGGAACATCATCCCGGTCTTTGACCTGCGGCGTAAATTCGGGCTGCGGGAAAAAGCCTTCGATGAGAAATCGAAGATGGTCGTCGCCGGCGTGGACGCCACGCAGATCTGTTTCGTGGTCGATGAAATGCTGGACCACATCAAGATAGAACTCGCTTCCCTGGCCCCGGCGCCCGCCGTCAAGATGAAGATTAAAAGAGAATGCATCACCGGCATCGGGAGACTGGGGGAGCGCATGATTATCATCCTCGATCTGGCAAAAATCCATGAATCGATCCTGGAGGATATCCAGGAGTTACTCCCCCGCGAAAAAGTTCAACCCTGATTGACGGATGGAGGACGTGAAGATATGCACCTTTTGACGATCAACGATAAGGAATTCCACGCCCTGCAGAACATTATGTACAGGGTCTCGGGGGTCAGGTTATTGCCCACCAAGAAGGCTTTGATGGTCGCCCGTCTGCGCAAGAGGCTCAAAGAGCTCGGGGTCGGGTCTTTCGAGGAGTACCTGGAGCTTATCCGCAAGCCCGCCAGCGGGGAACTGGAAGTTTTCGTTAACGCGATCACGACGACGGAAACTTTTTTTTACCGTCATCCGGAGCAGTTTTATTTCCTGATGAAGACGATCTTCCCTTTCTGTCTGGAAAGGAAGAAAAACGACGCGTCGCCGGAATTGAGGGTCTGGTCGGCGGCCTGCGCCACGGGGGAGGAGCCATATTCCCTGGCGATCGCCTGCCAGGAATTTTTCAAGCCGCATCCGAAATGGAATATTATCATTTACGCCACCGATATCAACAGCGCCGTCCTGGATTTCGCCAAAGAGGCCGTTTACACAGAACGCAGTATGGCCGGTTTGTCCTCCTATTTGAAGGGGGAATATTTTGAACGTTTGGCAGAGGACCCGGATCACAAAAGATGCCGGTTCCGGCTGCGCAAGGAAAAGATCCCGCCGGTCACCTTTTTGCACCACAATTTGCTCAATCCGTTCCCGTATATCGGCATGGATATTATTTTGCTGCGCAACGTCATGATCTATTACGACAAGCCGGCAAAGCAGAAGGTGACCAGCCTGGTCGAGAAGAACCTGGTCCCCGGAGGGTATCTCTTGATAAGCATGACGGAAACCTTGCAGGACATTCATACGACTTTGCGATACGTTCAAACCGGCAGCGGCGTCTATCAAAAAGGATAACGGGAATGGGGGCCGACAAACGGCAGGAAAAGGTTAAAGAATTTCTCCAGGAAGCCGGCGACGCCATCAAAAGGCTTGGGCAGAAACTGCTGCAAGTCAAGATAAGCCTGCGCGAGAACCTGCGGGTTACCGGCGAGGACCTCAAGGAGCTGATCGAGGCCGCGGGGGACATCGCCACGGCCGCTTCTTCAAAGGGGATGAATAAAACGCTCCGGTTGAGCCGGCAGCTCGCGGTGTTTTTTACTTCTCTGAAAGAAAAGCGGCTCTATTTCGACGCAAAGACCTCGGGGTTGGCCAATACGGCCTTCGAGGCGTTACGCGCGCTTGTTAAAGACTTGCAAGGAAAAGGGAAGGAACTCGCGGATATCACGGAAGCGGAAGAAGGGATCAAGGATTTCCTGCGTTCGCAAGGGGCCGCGGCCGAGGCCCCCGGGGAAAAGCCCTCTTCCCGGAGTTTTTCTCCCGGTGTGGAGATCGATGAGAAATATCTGGATATTTTCCTGGAGGATACGGAGCAAAATATCGAACATTTTAACCAGGGCCTGGTATCCCTGGAAAAAAATCCGGCCGACCCGGAGTTGATTAACAACCTTTTCAGGGTTATCCATACCATCAAAGGCTCTTCCGGTATGGTGCACGTGGCCAATGTGCATGAGGTGGCCCACGCCATGGAGAGTATCCTCGCCCTGGCCAGGGAAAAGAAGGCGGCCTTCCCGGACATGTTCCCTTTGCTTTTCAGCGGCATCGATATGATCGCCGGCCTGGTCCTGTCGTTGCGGCGCAAGGAAGCCCCTGTCGCGGATATCGCGCCCCTGGTTGAGCAGTTGAAAACCTGCGCCAGGGATCATTCCCCGCAGAAAAAGACCGACAGGCCGGTTTCTCCCCCGGACCCGGACCCGGAGTCGCCGGACTCCGGGGAGGATATCATGGAGAGAGCGGTTGTTTCCAGAGACGCCAGGGAACTGCTGGCGCGCGCCGTCGCCCAGAAAAATGATGTCTACCGGATTGCCGTTTCCCTCGAGGAAAACGTCCCGTTAAAAAGCATGAAGGCGCTGTTGATCGAAGAGCGGCTGAAGAGCAAGGGGACGGTCATCCTGATGCATCCCGTCCCCGATGACGTCGATGACCTCCGCCGGGGCTCCGTGACCATCCGCGTCCTTTTCAGCACCGTCGTCAAGGCGCCAGAAATAACTTCCCTGTTGTCCGTGAGCGAAGTAAAAGTCGCGGGGGTCGAACCGGTGAAGACCGGGGCCATACGGGAACTGCTGGAGAAACATCCGGATTTCGCCGCCTTGCAACAAGGATACGAGAAGACCCCGCAGAAAAAAGAGCCGTCTGCGCATCCCCAGGGCGTTTCACCCCCGACGGTCTCCATCCGTATCGACGCGCATAAACTTGATACCCTGATGAACCTTTCCGGCGAACTGGTGACGGTCCGGGCCCAGTTCGAGCGTCTGGTAAACCTTTTGCACGGGGAGATATTATCCCACAGGGAATTTTTGCGCACGCTGGGCACGGTTAAATCAAATTTTAGCTCCTTGAGGCGGGATCTTTTCCCTATCCT
>JACRHQ010000071.1 GCA_016217585.1 Candidatus Omnitrophota bacterium
GTCGGTCACTTTGACCGCGTGTTCGGGCAGCGGTTTGGGCGGCGGCCCGGAAACCACGCGGCCGTTCACATCAAAGACCCCCGCGTGACACGGACACTGGATCTGACGTTTTTGATCATTCCAGTCCACGATACATCCCAGATGCGTGCAGATGGCGGAAAAAGCCTTGACCTCATTAGGGGTGCGCAAAAGGATCAGGGCGCTTCCGGCCAGCGTGACTTTTTTAGACCCCCAGACCGGGATATCGTCCAGCTTGCCGACCTCCTGCAGCCCTCCCGCCGGGCCGCGGCGCGTCACGGGCCAGATGTAATTCAACGCGGGAAGGACCATCCCCGCCAGGGTGACCAGCAAGCCCCCCTTGATGAACATGTCGATAAAATCCCGGCGCGTTACGCGATCTCGCGGCACGCGACAGGAAGAAAACAAACACTCCGTCATTTTACGCGCGGCGGGTTCACTCATGTTTTTTCCCCTTCAACTGATTATACTTCTCCCGTAAAACAACCACCATCAGGAATATAAAAATCCACAAAGGAACAAGGGCGATTTTACGCCATCTTAAAGATTGCCGTTTTGCCTGGATCCCGTTTTGGATGTCCCGCGCGAGGGCGGTCGCCTTGCCGTAAAGTTCCCCTATGTTCTCCACCGAGAGCGAATGCTGGCGCGGGGCCATTTCCAGGACGTTAGTCCTGGCCTCTTCCAGGGAAGCGGCTTCCTCCTCCATGAAGATACCTTCCATGGCCGCCTGCTTGACGATCTCCCTGGCGTCGGACAAAGCGCGGCTGGAGGAATCGATCATCTCCCTGATCTTCTGCCCGCGCTTAAAGGCCTCGTCGCCTTCGCCGTGGCAATTCAAACAGGCCGTGTTATACAAGTTCGTGTCGGGGCGCTGGACGTCGTGGTAATCGTGGCAAGAGGCGCATTCGGAAAAATATCCGTCCCGGGACGCCTGGGCGTGAGGGCCTTCCAGAAAATATTTCTTCTCATTAATATGGCATTTGCCGCAGGTCGACCCGATCTCCCTGACGCCCGGCGGCATGGCGCCGTGGCCGCCATGACATTTGGCGCAATGGGCGACACTTAAATCGCCTTTTTCAAACAAGGCGACACCGTGGACGCTCTTTTTATATTTCTCAAAAATATCCACGGGGTGCTTGTACGGCGCCATCACGGCCTTGTCGCCGTGGCAGCGGTTGCAGGTGGCGGGCAGGTTCAAAGGATACACGGGGCTCCGGGGGTCCGTGACGGCGACGACGTCATGGTACCCGTGACAGTCCGTGCAGACGGCGCCGTGATCGTCGCCGTGCTCAAACAGCAGTTTCCCGTGGGCGCTGGTCTTGTAGCGCGCCAGCTGGTCCGTGGGCAGTCCGTAAAAATTCATCGCCTCCACGTCGGCGTGGCATCCGCCGCATTTTTCGGCAATCTGTACCTTGGCGGGAATACCGATAAAATTCGTGCCCGGCGCTTTCGCCTCCTCCATGTCTTCCCTGGAGGGGTCCCCGCCGTGGCATCGGTCGCAGGTGATCTGATGCCGGCCGTGGATACTTTCCTGCATCTTCTCCCAATCATCGGCGTGGCAGACGATGCAATTATTATTTTTGATGTCCTGGGCACAGACCGGGGCGGCCAGACCAACGCCTAAAAACAACCAGAAAAAAAATTTCGCTTTATACATCAATTAGCTCCCCCCGTGTGACACTCGTAACAGTTCATTTCCTGCCACATATCGCCGATGTCGACCGGATGATGAAACGGCAGCCCTTCGGTGCTTTTTTCCAGGGCGCCGGGCGGGCCCTGTTCAATGATGGTATGGCAAACAGTACAGCCGCGCGAAATCGTCTTGCCGTCAGGGGCGGTATGCTGCCCGTCGTGACAGCGGAAACACCCCGGAGAAATCAAGTGGCCGATGTTGTCGGGATACGCGTCCCAGCGGGCCTTCATCTCCGGGAAAAAATAATTCTTATACAAACGGTCGATCTCCCCAACGGCCTGTTCCACCCTTGCCTGGTTCGCGGGGTATTGGTCGCCGAACTGCTCCTGATAAAAGGCCGTCAATTTCCGGCGTATCGCCTGCGCGGCCTCTTCCCGGGAAGAATATTGTGCCGATAAAAGCTCCAGGACCTTTTCCTTGATGGACGGCAGGCCTGGGTCGATCTGTTCCGAGAACATCGCCTCGTTGACCAGTTTATAGGGGGCCGGAAACCGGTGTGTGGGGCGGTTGTGGCAATCGATGCAGTCCATCTTGCGCACCAGTTCCTCCGGCGGGTTCTTTTCCCGATAAGGAGAATCAGGCGGCGTATAAATGGTTTTCCGGCCATCCCCGTTGACGGTTTTTACCCACGAGATCTTCTGGCGTTTTTCGTCATCCGCCACATAATAAATGTCATTGTTCAAATACATGTGGGCGTGGATGCCGGTATTCTTTTTGTCCTCGCTGCCGACCTGCATCAGCATCCGGATAAACCAGGCGGGGTTGTCGCCTTCGCTCAAAAAATAATGCCGGCGCATTTCAAAAGAGCTGTAAAACTTCTTCGGCCAGTGGCAGTGTTCGCAGGTTTCTTTAGACGGGCGCAGGTTGTGGACGGGTGTGGGGATCGGCCGAGGAAAAGTCTTCTGGACCGTCTTGA
>JACRHQ010000073.1 GCA_016217585.1 Candidatus Omnitrophota bacterium
CCGCCGTCGCGAATATTATCGCCAAAGACGCGAATGTCACGCTGGACGGATTAAAGGACGTCACATTTCAGGAAGGATCTTCGGACGTCTCCGCGGTTTGGTATATTCTTGCAGCTTTGATTATTTTAATCCTGATGTCGTGCTATCCGCTGATCTGGATCCCGGGTGGATTGGGAGGTTATGGCCGCGACGGCTTCGGCGGGGGCGGGGTTAGCGGCGGCGGATTTGGCGGTGGAGGATTCGGCGGAGGCGGATTTGGGGGAGGAGGATTTGGGGGATTCGGCGGCGGCTTCAGCGGCGGGGGCGGCGCGGGAGGCAGGTTTTAAAAACTTCTGAAAACACATTAAAGGAGGAGGATCATCATGAAAACATTGTGGATCATTTTAGGGATCGTTGTCGTCGTCGCTGTGGCGGGGATTTCGACTTATAACGGGATTGTCACCAGGCACGAAACGATCACGGCCAAGTGGGCGCAGGTGGAGAACCAGCTGCAGAGACGCAACGACCTGATCCCGAACCTCGTGAACACGGTCAAGGGCTACGCCGCCCACGAGAAGACGGTTTTTGAAGACGTGACCAACGCGCGTTCGCAGTGGGCCAGGGCGGGTTCCGTTGATGATAAAGTCAAGGCCGCCGGCGCCATGGACTCCGCGGTCTCAAGGTTGCTTTTGGTCGCGGAAAATTATCCAACCTTGAAAGCGGACCAGACGTTCCTGCAGCTCCAGGATGAACTGGCCGGGACGGAAAACCGCATCGCGGTCGAAAGGATGCGCTACAATGAGGCGGTCCGTGACTACAATGTGACCGTCCGGGTCTGCCCCGGCAATATTCTCGCCGGGATGTTTGGATATAAGCCGGCGACGGAGTACTTCAAGGCGGAAGAAAAGGCGAAGTCGGTCCCCAACGTGGAGTTCTGATCTCATGTCCGTTCATTGGCAGCTTTACGCACTAGGTTCCGCGTTTTTTGCGGGCGTGATGGTCGTTTTCTCGAAATGGGGGGTGGCCGACATTTCTTCCAACCTGGCCACGTTGATAAGGACGGTCGTTATTACCATTTTTTTAGTGACCCTGATCCTGATCCGCGGCGAATGGGTCAGCCCGCTCACGTTAAGCGGCCGGACCATGGTTTTTCTCATCCTTTCCGGGCTCGCCACCGGACTTTCCTGGATCTGCTATTTCCGGGCGTTACAACTGGGTCCCGCTTCCATGGTCGTGCCCGTCGATAAATTGAGCCTGGTCTTCGCGGTCCTGTTCGCGGTCTTGTTCCTGGGGGAGCATTTAAGCTGGCAGCAGTGGGCCGGGGTCGCGGTTATGACCTTCGGCGCGTTGTTGGTCATTGGGAAGTGAGGGGATCGGGGTGTGTAAGGTGAGTCGCATATTCGACAGAGAAAATAAATTTCAAAAGGGGATGAGGGCGGCGATTGTCAATATAATCCTTAATGTCGTCCTGGCAGGGGTAAAAATTTTTACAGGAATTTTCGGGAATTCCTACGCCCTTATTGCCGACGGCATAGAATCCCTGCTGGATATTTTTTCTTCAACAATTGTTTGGGGCGGCTTGAAAATCGGGTCTCTTCCCCCCGACGATAATCATCCCTATGGCCATGGGCGGGCGGAATCATTGGCCGGCATGATGGTGTCGGTTACGCTGATTTTGGTGGCTTTCGGGATCGCCGCGCACAGCATAAAGGAAATTTTTGTTCCGCATCATGCCCCCGCCGCGTTTACATTATTTACCTTGGTCGGCGTCGTCGTCATCAAAGAAATGATGTATCAGTTTTTGTGGAAAACAGGGAATGACATAAAAAGTCTTTCTGTCAAGGTTGATGCATGGCATGCCAGGTCGGATGCTTTGACTTCGCTGGCCGCGTTCATCGGCATTTCGATCGCTTTGGTTGCCGGCAAAGGTTATGAAAGCGCTGATGACTGGGCCGCGTTGTTTGCCAGCGGTGTTATCCTTTTTAATGGTTCAAAAATATTGAGATTCTCCATAGATGAGATCATGGATTCGGCAGTATCTCCCGGGACAGAAAATGTTTTTAAGAATATTGCCAGGACGGTTCCCGGTGTTTTAGATGTGGAAAAATGTCGAATAAGAAAAAGCGGATTAAATCTTTTTGTTGAGATGCACATTGTGGTCGATGGAGATATCCCGATCAAAAAAGGGCACCAGATCGCCCACGATGTCAAGAAGGCTTTAATGGATTCCGAACCGCGCATCCTGGATGTCCTGACACACATTGAACCGCATGAGTATAGTTAGGGGCCGCAAGACCCGGAATGACCACAGGAGCAAGATGAGAATAAAGAAGTTCCGTTGTACCATTGTCCGTGAAGACGGCACACAAGAGGCCAGGGTCCTTGAGGCCCCAAACCGGGGGGCGTTAAAAAAGAAACTGAAAGAAGAGGGGCTGGCCTTCAAGGCCGTCCGGGAAGAGTTCAGCATCAAAGGCTCCCTCGCGCTTTTCTTGATATTCTGTTTTTTTATCGTTCCCTTCGCCCCGGTTTTTGATGTGTCGTTTATGTCCATGCAGGTCCTCTTTTTTGTCGGCGTCTGCTGGGTGATAAGCCTCCTGACCCGCGATCCCCGCAAGGCCGTTGCGCCGGCGATTGTCACCCTTGCCTTGCTTTTGTGCACGGTCAGGATAAATGTCAGATTCGCCGACGGCATGAAGCGGATGGTGCCCGAAGGCGACACCATCGTCCGGGCCCTCGAAGATTACCACCGGCAATACGGCGATTACCCCAGGGAGCTTGACCAGCTGGTGCCGCGGTTCCTCGACGAGGTTCCGCAGGAGCCCTTTCACTACGCCTACTTTTATCGTTCGCAGAAATCCTGCGGCCTGGTTGCCGGCGTGCCCCCTTTTGATGTCATCTACGATGACGCCCTGAAGCTGTGGCGGCCGCGTTATCCGACCTGATGTGTAATGCAAAAACAGTGACAGGGGTGGATTGTGGGGTGATAATTAGTCCCTGTCACGGATTTACTTTTAACTGCAAAGGAGGCCGTGGTGATATACGATATCTTAAAGTTTTTGCATGTCATCGGTTTTGCTTTTATGTCCGTGCCGCTGTTTAATCTTATTATCGTCAATGAGCGGGCCCTTTGGGGAACGAAATTCATTTATCCG
>JACRHQ010000082.1 GCA_016217585.1 Candidatus Omnitrophota bacterium
ACAACAGATTTGGATATCGGTATATCTTGTGAAATACCTGTGGATATTATTGAAGAAGGCGCAATAACTATTCCAGCAAAACGTTTTAGTGATATTGTCCGGGAGTTGCCCTTTGGGGATATTTCGGTCAGTGTTAAAAAAAATAATCAGGTGGATATTGAGGGGAAACAATGTCGGTTTAAGTTAAATGGTCTCCCTAGGGAGGAATTTCCAAAATTTCCAGAATTTAAGGATAAAGAAGCAATTGTGGTTGAACAATCAGTCCTGGGGGAGATGTTGCGGCTGACGGTTTTTGCGGTTTCCCATGAGGAATCACGGTATGTATTAAATGGCGTTTTATTAGAGATCTCTGATGATATTATCCGCATTGTTGCTACTGATGGTCGTCGGCTCGCCAAGATCGAAAAGAAATTGTCAGCACCCGTAAAAAAAAATATCGCCCTTATTTTACCCGTTAAAGCGGTCCAGGAAATCAGCCGTAATCTTAAAGAAGATGGGACGCTTTCATTTGTGGTTGGAACAAACCAGGTGTTGTTTGATATTAACGGAGTTTTAATCGCAACGCGGGTCATTGAAGGGGAGTTCCCGAATTATAACCAGGTCATCCCGAAGCCGGTTAAAAACAGAATCAGGATGAATACCCAGGAATTTCTTTCTTCTATCCGCCGGGCCAATTTATTGGCCACGCCGGATTTTCAAGCCGTCAAGTTTGAAATTTTTCCCAACAAACTGGTTATCTCCAAATCCACGCCCGACGTGGGGGAGTCGCGGGAAGTGATCCCTGTCGAGTATGAAGGGGAGGAAATGATGGTGGGGTTCAACCCCCAGCTTTTGATTGATTTTTTGAAAAACATCAACGAAGAACAGGTGCAGATGGAAATTGTGGGAACAGACAAACCCGCGGTCATGCGCTTGCAGGATTATCTCTATTTGGCCCTGCCGATGAGGATTTGAGGGGTATTCGCTGAAATTGGACAAGGGCGAGTAAAAAATAAAAAAAATCTGGCAATTTTTGAATGGATAGTATAAAAGATATCATCCCCGGGGTTATAGAAAAAATGGTCCCGCGCCGGGCGGGGGTATCGCAGCGTCAGGAACAATCCTGGCAGAATATTTTGGAAAAAAATGGATTGAAAAGCGCCAGGCTGATCGGTCCAGGCGCAGGGAAAATATTGATGGTGGTTGATTCTCCGGCGAGGTTGTATCACGCGCGCACGCGCAAGGCGGTCATTTTAAGGCAGATTCAAAAAGACGCCCCGGAGGTTCAGGATATAACGATTAAGATAGGTAAGGCCGCATGACTAAATTAAAGACAGGCGCCCGGATTGAAAAAGCCGCTCCGGCCAAAGAGGCCGCCGCAGGTAACCCCCGGGGACATAATTATGACGCCACCAATATCCAGGTCTTGGAGGGGGTGGAGGCGGTCCGTCGACGTCCGGCCATGTATATCGGGGATACCGGCGCGCGCGGGTTGCATCATCTGGTCTATGAAGTGGTGGATAACTCGATTGATGAAGCCATGGGGGGCTATTGCAACCGCATTGATGTCACTGTCAATGAAAATGATTCGGTCGTTGTTGTTGATAACGGCCGCGGCATCCCGGTCGACATTCACAAGACGGAAAAAAAGCCCGCCGTGGAGGTGGTTTTAACGACCCTGCATGCCGGCGGGAAATTCGATCATAGCAGTTATAAGGTTTCCGGCGGGTTGCACGGGGTTGGGGTCAGCTGCGTTAACGCGCTTTCGGAGTGGCTGGAAGTCGAGGTCAAGCGCGACGAGAAAATTCACCATCAGAGGTATGAGCGCGGCCTTACCAAAACCAAGCTCAGCGTTATCGGCAAAACCAAGACAACCGGGACCAAGGTTACTTTCCGGCCGGACAGGCAGATCTTTAAAGAGACAACCGTTTTTTCCTATGATACGCTGGCCAAGCGGTTACGCGAGCTGGCGTTTTTAAATCAGGGCCTGGTGATCACGCTTGCGGACAAGCGCGGCCAGCAGCCCAGGGAATCGGTCTTTGAGTTTAAGGGCGGTATCAGTTCGTTCGTAGATCATTTAAATGCGGCCAAAACCGTCTTGCACAAAAAGGTGATTTATTTTTCGCGCGAGCGCGAGGGGGTCCAGATCGAGACGGCCATGCAATACGACGACGGCTACTCCGAAAACGTCTTTGCCTATGCCAACAATATCCATACCCCCGAGGGAGGGACGCATTTAAGCGGGTTTCGTTCAGCCCTGACACGCGTGATCAACAATTACGCCAAGGCGAAGAATTTGTTGAAAAACGAGATCGCGATCACCGGCGACGACACGCGTGAAGGGTTGACCGCCGTTATCAGCGTGAAGGTCCCCAACCCCCAGTTTGAGGGCCAGACTAAATCCAAGCTGGGCAACTCCGAAGTGGAGGGGCTTGTCGCTTCCGCCACATTGGAGGCGTTGGGCGCATTTTTTGAGGAAAACCCGTCGGTCGCCAATCAAATTATTGATAAGGTTATCACCGCCTCCCGCGCGCGGGAAGCGGCCCGCAAGGCCCGGGAATTGACCCGCCGGAAGGGTGCCCTGGACATGGGGGGGCTCCCCGGCAAGCTGGCCGATTGTTCCGAAAAAGATGCCGCGCTTTGCGAGCTTTATCTGGTGGAGGGCGATTCGGCCGGCGGTTCGGCCAAGCAGGGGCGCGACCGGACGTTCCAGGCGATTCTGCCTCTGAAGGGAAAGATCCTGAACGTTGAGAAATCCCGTCTGGACAAAATTTTAAGCAACGAAGAAATCCGTACCATCATTACCGCGTTAGGGGCCGGCGTCGGCGAGGAATTTAACGTGGAAAAATTGCGATACCATAAAATTATCATCATGTGCGACGCCGACGTCGACGGCTCGCACATCAGAACGCTTTTGTTGACGCTGCTTTATCGGCAGATGCGGCCGCTCATCGAGCAAGGCTATGTCTATATTGCCCAGCCGCCGCTATACAAGCTCAAGCGCGGCAAGCGGGAAGAATACATTGATACGGACAAGGCTATGAATGAAATTCTTCTGGAGATGGGGATCGAGGGACTTCAGCTTAAAAAGGCAAGATCAAAGCAAGTCTATACAGGTCAACAGGTCAAGGAAATAGTTCAGGCTCTTACAGAACTGGAAAAGATCGTGGAGATCATGGGCAAGCGTGGAGTGGATTTTTCGGAATATGTTGATAATATTGACAATAAATCCCACAAGATGCCGCTTTATATGCTTAAGGTGGAGGGAAAAACCCATTTCGCATACAGCGATAAGGAGCTGGGAGATTTTACCAGGAAAGATGAAGAGGCGCAGTATATAGAAATATTTGAGCATGAAGATTTGGGACGGATTGAGAAAACCCTTAACAAGCTCGACTTGAGTGTCAGCGATTATGTCCAGCCGCAAGCACGTGAAAACTATCAGGTCGGTGACAAGGGGGGCGGCCGGAAGGCCGGCGCCAGGGCCAAAGCGGCGGAAGAAGCCAGGCCGGCGTTCATTCTTGAAGGAGAGAATGATAAGCACGAGGCGTTTTCGTTAAAAGAGGTTTTGGAGTTTGTCCGCAAGCAGGCTTACAGGGGGATGCATGTCCAGCGGTATAAGGGTTTGGGGGAAATGAATCCGCAACAGTTGTGGGAGACGACCATGGACCCGGCGCGGCGGACCATTTTGCGGGTCATGCTTGAAGATGCCGTGGAAGTGGACAAGACCTTTGCCATGCTCATGGGCGATGAGGTCGAGCCCCGGCGGGCGTTTATTGAAGCTTACGCCCACGAAGTGAAAAATTTGGACATTTAGCGGTTTATGGATAGCGAAGGATAATGATGAGGGATCTGGCAATAACAGAAAAAATCGTTCCGGTGTATATCGAGGAGGAGATGAAGACTTCCTATCTCTCGTATTCGATGAGCGTTATCGTCGGACGCGCGCTTCCGGACGTGCGCGACGGGCTTAAGCCGGTCCACCGGCGCGTTTTGTACGCGATGAAGGAGTTGTCGCTGGAATACGGCAAGCCGTACAAAAAGAGCGCCCGCATCGTCGGGGAAGTTTTGGGTAAATACCACCCGCACGGCGACATGGCCGTGTATGACACCCTGGTGCGCATGGTGCAGGATTTTTCCTTGCGTTATCCGCTGGTGGACGGGCAGGGGAACTTCGGGTCGATCGACGGGGACGCCCCGGCGGCGATGCGTTACACGGAAGCGCGCATGGCGGCCATCACCGAGCAGGTGCTGGCGGATATCGACAAGGAGACGGTGGATTTCGCGCCGAATTTTGACGCCACCCTGGAAGAGCCTGTCCTGATGCCGGCGGCGCTGCCCAACCTTCTGGCCAACGGCTCCAGCGGGATCGCCGTCGGGATGGCGACCAACATCCCGCCGCATAACCTGGGCGAGGTTGTGGACGCGGCCGTGCTTCTTCTGGAAAATCCCGACGCGACGATCCAGCAGCTCAACAAGATCGTCAAGGGGCCGGATTTCCCGACAGGCGGAATTATTTGCGGCCGTGAAGGGATCGTCGACGCGTATACGACCGGCCGCGGCAAGGTCATTGTCCGGGCAAGGGTCAGCATCGAGCATCAAAAAGGGAACAAGGACAGCATCGTTGTCACGGAAATCCCCTATCAGGTCAACAAGTCTAACCTGATCAGCTCCATCGCGGATTTGGTCCAGGAAAAGAAAGTGGAAGGGATTACCGACATCCGTGACGAGTCCGACAAGGAAGGGATCCGCGTTGTCCTGGAGTTGCGCCGCGACGTTGAACCGCAGATCATCCTCAATTATCTTTACAAGCATACCCAGCTTGAAACGACTTTCGGGATCATCAACCTTGCCCTGGCGAATAACACGCCGCGGGTGCTGAACCTTAAACAGCTTTTGACGTACTTCATTGACCACCGGCGGTTGATTGTCCGCCGGCGGACACAGTTCGACCTCGACCGGGCGCTTAAGCGCGCGCATATCCTGGAAGGTCTGCGCATCGCCATCAAGTCGATCAACCAGATCATCCAGACGATCCGCGAGTCCAAAAGCACGTCCGAGGCGAGGGCGGCCCTGATGAAGAAGTTTGAGCTCTCCGAGCTTCAGGCCCAGGCGATCCTCGAGATGCAGCTGCAGCGGCTGACGGCCCTGGAGCGCGACAAAATCGAGTCGGAGTATCTGGCATTGCTTAAAGACATTGAAAATTACCGGGCAATTTTGGCTTCGGAGAAGAAGATCGACGGCATCATTAAAGACGAGCTGGCCGGGATCCGGGAGAAATACGCCGACGAGCGGCGCACCGAAATTACCGGCAAGGCCGAGGAGATCGAAGTCGAGGACCTGATCGCCGAAGAAAACATGGCGATCACGATCAGCAGCGACGGATATATCAAGCGCCTGGCCGTTTCCGCCTACCGCAAACAAAAACGCGGCGGCAAGGGGATCGCGGCCATGACGACCCAGGAAGAGGACTTCGTCAAAAACCTTTTTGTGGCCTCCACCAAAGATTATCTTTTGATTTTTTCGGACCAGGGGATGGTGCGCTGGTTAAAGGTTTATGAGATCCCCGTCGCCTCGCGCGCGGCCAAGGGCAAGAATATCATCAACCTCTTGACGTTTAACAAGGAAGAGAAGATCAGCGCCATCGTCGGGGTAAAAGAGTTTAACCCCGACCAATATCTGATTTTTGCCACGGCCGGGGGGAACGTAAAAAAGACATCCCTTTCGGCCTACAGCAACCCGCGCAAGGGCGGGATTATCGGCATCGGCCTGGAGAAGGACGATCACCTGATCGGGGTCGCGCTCAGTAACGGCAACAGCGAGGTTTTGCTGGCCACCAGAAACGGGAAAGCACTTCGCTTCCCCGAGAAGCAGACTCGCGATATGGGCCGCGGCGCCAAGGGGGTACGCGGCATCAACCTTGAAAAAGGCGACCAGGTTGTCAGCATGGTCGTCTTCGCGCCGGACATCAGCAAGACAGGCAGCACCCTTTTGACCGTCAGCGAGAACGGGTTTGCCAAACGTTCCGGGTTTGAGGAATACCGCCTCCAGTCCCGCGGCGGCAAGGGGATCATCAATATGAAGGTCACCGACAAAAACGGCCCGGTGGTCGGCGTCCTGTCGGCCATGCCCGACGACGAGATCATGACGGTAACCAAAAAAGGAATGATTGTGCGCTGCCCTCCCAAAGATGTCCGGGAAACCGGCCGCAGCGCCGTCGGCGTGCGGCTGATCGCGCTCGATCAGGGCGATTCGGTGAGTTCCGTTGCCATCGTGGTCGGGCAAGAGGAGGCATAACCAGGGCGTTCCCTGGGAAAGATATTCGAGCCCATCCCAGAAGAGTTATGCCGCGGATGACAGCTGTCGAAGAATGGTTTGTGTACATAATTAAATGTAAAAACGAGGAACTCTATGTTGGGGTAGCGAAAGATGTTGCGAAAAGGGTTAAATTACACAACAAAGGCTCGGCGTGTAGATATACAAAATATAGAATGCCTGTGACATCATTATTTCAAGAACAGATTGCGGGATATTCGGAGGCGAGAAAACGAGAGCGGGAAATAAAGGGATTTACGCGCGCAAAGAAAATAATGTTGATTAGAGATTCTTCGGGCTTATAAAAATAAGCCCTTAGAATCAAATTTTTACTTCGTAAAAATTTGACCCCATCGTCTAGCCTGGTCAGGACACCCCGCCAGTTCTGCCGGGCAATTGATTAAAGGGCGATAAGGATAAAAAAGTGACCCTGTCGTCTAGCCTGGTCAGGACACAAGCTTTTCAAGCTTGCAGCACGGGTTCAAATCCCGTTGGGGTCGTTTTTTTGATGAATCCCTCCCTGAAAATATCTTGGCAGAAATGCGTCAATCTTGTTTGTAGCCGCCGGCTTATTTTCGTTTTAATCGGGGCCGGCATCTTGCTTCGATTGAAATATTATTTCGAGAACCTCTCCCTTTGGCCCAACTTCGACAGTTTGCTTCTGGAATTTTGATTTTATCGACGAGCCCCATAATATGAGACCTACCTTTGGCACTACATTTCAGTTAGCCAGTCTTAGCCGACACTCAGGGCGTTCTGATGGCCGGAGGCAGCGCTACA
>JACRHQ010000074.1 GCA_016217585.1 Candidatus Omnitrophota bacterium
AAAGTCGTAGTTGCATTGTTGCCCTCCGTGGTTTTGGATTCTATCCAACTCCATTATCCACGTGAGGGCTTCTTTTTTTAACCTTTTATCCAGAAAAAATGTCTAAAGTCGAGGATTACCCATTCAAAATTTCAAAGAGCGTTTTATCTTTACCGTTTGCCATGTCCGGCCTTTCCTTTCAAAAACTTTTCAAGATGTATTTCTTTAACACTTTCTTGACTTTGTTTAATGCCTTCGCCCTGTGGCTGATCCTGGCTTTAATGTCCGGGTCCAGCTCACCGAAGGTTTTGTTGTATCGCGGGATAAAAAAAAGAGGGTCATAGCCGAAGCCGTTATTGCCTTTGCCCTTGAGGGCGATCAGCCCCGCGCAGCTGCCGCTGACCACATCGATCACCCGTTTCCCGTCGACCAGGGCCGCGAAACAGCGGTAACGGGCCCCGCGTTTTTTCAACGGCACCCCGCGCAGCTCGCGCAGCAATTTGGCGTTATTCTTCTTGTCCGTCGCACCGTTTCCGGCGAAACGGGCCGAGTAAATGCCCGGTTTGTTGCCGAGGGCTTTCACTTCCAAACCGGAATCTTCACCCAGCGTCAATTTCCCCGTGTACAAGGCGATGGTGGCCGCTTTCTTGAGCGCGTTCTGGGCAAAATTTTTCCCGTCCTCTTCGACTTTGGGCGCGTCCGGATAATCGGACAAGGACGTGATCTTGACGTCGAGATCCTTCAGGAGTTCCCTGATTTCCCGTAATTTGCCGGGGTTGGTGGTGGCGATAATCAATTCTTTCATGGCCCCTACAATCAAATTTTCAATTCCCCAACGTGTTTTTTTTGAACCGCGATCAATTCCCGAATTCCCTTTTCCGCCAGGTCCAGCAGCTGATCCATTTCCTTTTTGGAAAAAGGCTTCTTCTCGGCGGTGCCCTGCACTTCCACGAATTTTCCGGCGCCGACCATGACCACGTTCATGTCCATGTCGGCGGAAGAATCCTCGTCGTAGTCAAGGTCCAGAAGGGGCTCCCCCCGGTGGATGCCGACGCTCACCGCGGCGACGCAATCGGTCAGAGGCACGCGTTCGATCATGCCGCGGCGCGTGACCTTCTGCAGCGCGAGGGCCAGCGCGATGAACCCGCCGGTCACCGAGGCCGTGCGCGTGCCGCCGTCGGCCTGGATGACGTCGCAGTCGATTTTCACCGTGCGCTCGCCCAGGTGGTCCAGGTCGACGACGCTGCGCAGCGACCGGCCGATGAGCCGCTGGATCTCCAGCGTGCGCCCGGAGCCGGGCGTTTTCTCGCGGTTCATCCGCGTGTTCGTGGAGCGCGGCAGCATCCCGTATTCGGCCGTCACCCAGCCGGTGCCTTTACCTTTTAAAAAGGGCGGGACGCTTTCCTCGACGCTGGCCGTGCAGATGACGCGCGTGTGGCCGAATTCGATGAGACACGACCCTTCGGCGTGTTTGACGAAATCCTTTGTAACTTTAATCTTACGCAACTGATCAAAACTGCGGCCGTCGACTCTAGGCATCTCATTCCTCCGGTCGGTCACCACGTCACCAAGTCACTCCCCTGCCGGGGACTCCCTTCGGTAGCCGTCACATGTGTGACCTGACAACCGTGTGACTTTGTGACGTGTGACCTTGTGATTACCTCGTTTTTTTTCGGTACTCCGCCACCACCGTCGTCGTAATTCCTCCCCGCGGGCTCACCAGCCCTTCCACCTTCGCCCGGCGAGGGGCGCAGGCGGCGACGAAGTCGTCCAGGATTTTATTGACGATGTGCTCGTGAAAAATACCCACGTTGCGAAACGCGACCAAATAGATCTTGAACGATTTCAGCTCCACGCACCATTTCCCGGGGCCGTACGTCACGTTGACCGTCACAAAGTCCGGCAGGCCCGTCTTGGGACAGATGCACGTGCATTCCGCGGTGGTCAGATGCACCGTGTAGTCCCGGTCGGGGTATTTGTTTTCCCAGACCTCGATCGCCGGGGTCTTCAGCGCGCGGATATTATTTTGCAGGTCTTCGTAAGAACTTTTTAATTTCTTCATTATTTTATCCTTCTTTAACTATTACAAAGTCACCACGTCACCTGTCACAACGTCACACGTGTGACCTGGGGACCTTGTGTCTTTGTGACCTAACGGATTTTCCACACCTTGTGCATCTGCGACATCACCTTGACGTCCGACAGGTATTGCCGGCAGTAGTCCTGGTAATCCAGGCACCGGTCCATCGCGCCGTTTTTGTGTTCGAAATAATTCGGTTGCAGGATCAAGGGGATGGCCGGGTCAGCTCCGGCGATCAGCTCCACCGAGCGGGCGACGTCCTCTTTGTTCGTGTCGCTGGAGATGACCGCCTTGATGAAGACCTCTTTTTGCCGGGCGACCTTCAGGAACGCCGCGTGCTCCTCCCAGTACGGCCGGCACTTCGTCGAGCTGGGCAGTTTCAGGTCCATCGCCACGATGTCCACGTCGTCGATGATTTCCGCGAGGCATTGGTCGAGGATGCCGTTGGTCTCCAGGTAGGAGCGCATCCCTTCCTTCTTTAAGGACGGCAACAGCGCTTTAATAAAATCTTTCTGCACCAGCGGCTCGCCGCCGGTCAGGCTCACCGAATGGCAGTCGGGCCACAGGTCCCTGACCTCGGAAAGCAATTCCTCAAGGTTGTACTCTTTGTAATGGCGGGTCGTGTCGCCGATGGCGCTGGGCGTGTCGCACCACGCGCAGCGGATGTTGCACTCGAAGAACCGCACGAACACCTGCTCGTAGCCGGTGTACTTGCCCTCGCCCTGAATGGAAGGGAAGATTTCGGAAATTCGTGCCTTCATTATTGTTCTGTCTTGTAGGGGCGTATCATGATACGCCCCTACTTTAACGGATCCACCACGCCCGCCTCCGCGAATCCCCGGCGGCGCAGGAGGCAGCTGTCGCAGGTCCCGCAGGGCCGGCGGCCGCCGCTGTAGCACGACCACGTCCGGGCGTAAGGCACCTTTAACTTCAACCCCAGTTTAATGATCTGCGCCTTGGTCTTGCGCAACAGCGGCGCGT
>JACRHQ010000075.1 GCA_016217585.1 Candidatus Omnitrophota bacterium
AAAGTCGTAGTTGCATTGTTGCCCTCCGTGGTTTTGGATTCTATCCAACTCCATTATCCACGTGAGGGCTTCTTTTTTTAACCTTTTATCCAGAAAAAATGTCTAAAGTCGAGGATTACCCATTCAAAATTTCAAAGAGCGATTTTTTATTAGTCCCTGTCACTGATTTATTCAGGAGTCAACAATGTCCGAACAAGTCCAGGAGTTGATTAACAAGATCAAGACGGAAGGGCTCCAGGCCGCCGACCAGAAGGCCCGGGAGGTTGAGGAAAAGGCCCGGAAGGAAGCCCGGCAGATCATCGACGAGGCCAGGGGGCGGGCCGATCAGTTTTTTCGCGACGCCCAGGCAGAGGTCCGTAAAAATGAGCAGGCCTCGCGCCTGGCCCTCCAGCAGGCGTCCCGCGACACGGTCATCTCCCTGAAGAAAGAAATCCAGGCGATGCTGCAAAAGATTGTGGCCGCCCACGTGGGCGACACCCTGACGCCGGAGAGGCTCGCGCATCTGATTGAACAAATCAGCCGCAAGGCCGTCGAGGACAACAGGGCCGGTGCCGGGATCGAGGTGGCGGTAAGTCCCGGGGACCTGAAGGAACTGCGAGACGGCTTCATGGCAAGGCTCCAGAAACATCTCAAGCAGCCGATCGATCTCAAATCATCGGAGGACGCCGGCAAGGGTTTTACGATCAGCTTCGACCGCGGCAAATCCAGCTTTGATTTCAGCGAAAAGGCCCTGGCCGAGTACATGAGCGTCTATTTAAACGAGCAGGTGGCGGCATTGTTATTGGGCTCCCCTGTTCCAATTTCCCAACTCCCCTGAAGACCATGGGCCGCGCCTATTACTATTTTGTTGCGAGTCTGCCGCCGCTTTCTTTCGAAGGCAAAATGCCGGTGAGCGTGGAGGCTTTTCTCCAGGACTGCCGCCGGCTTTTGCCTGAAGATGATTCCGCCGTGATGGAGCGGCTGCTGACGCAAGAGGAAAGCTCTCTTGAAACACGTAACGCCCTTTTGAGGGCGTGGGTCGATTTCAGCCGCGGCTTGCGCAACGAGCTGGTCTGGTGGCGCGCCAACCTCCTGCACAAAGACCCTTCCCGGTATCTGCGCGGGGAAAGACCGTCGGAGCCGTCGCTCACCGCGCAGGTCCAGCAGGCGCTGAAGCTGGAGGACCTGGGGGAGGCGGAACATTTTCTCAACAGGATGAAATGGCATTTTCTCGACGACCTCGTCCTGGGGCATTATTTCGATATCGAATTCTTGTTCGTGTACGGGTTAAAACTGAAAATGTTGCAACAGTATCAGGAATATATTTCCGCTGAAGGAAAGAAAGTTTTCCAGGAGCTGCAGACGATGCAGCTCCCCGAGAGTTGTATCCTGTGGGCGTGGCCCAAAGCCGTCGCCGCTTAGCCAAGGAGCCGACCGTGAGTAAAGATTTGAGAACAGGGCAGGTGGTGGGTGTCAACGGCAATATGATTACCGTTGAGTTCGCGGAGAGTGTCGTGCAAAATGAAGTGGCGTACGTTTGTGCCGGCGATGACCGCCTCAAGTCCGAAGTCATCCGCGTGCGGGGCAAACGCGCCGAATTGCAGGTCTTTGAGGATACCGGCGGCATCAAGATCGGGGACAAGGTCGAATTTACCGGAGACCTTTTAAGCGTGGAACTCGGCCCGGGGCTCCTGGGGCAGATCTTTGACGGGCTGCAGAACCCCCTGCCGCAGCTGGCCGGGGAGCACGGCTTTTTCTTAAAGCGCGGCGCGTATTTAAAACCGCTGGACGAAAACCATAAATGGGAATTCTCGCCGTCGGCGCGCGCGGGACAGAAGGTGCGCGCGGGCGACAAGCTGGGCACCGTCCCGGAAAAGATATTCCATCACTGGATTATGGTCCCGTTTGCTTCCTCCGGGGAATGGGAAGTCGTCGACATCGTTGCCAAAGGCAGTTATTCCATCCGCACGACCATCGCCAGGGTTAAAAATTCAGACGGTAAAATCCATGACGTCACGATGGTCCAGAACTGGCCGGTGAAGATCGCCATCAAGGCCTACCAGCAGAAGTTAAAGCCCGTCAAACCCCTGGTCACCAAATTGCGTATTATCGACACGCTCGTGCCGGTCGCCGTCGGCGGGACGTTTTGCACGCCGGGGCCGTTCGGGGCCGGCAAGACCGTCTTGCAGCATCTGCTGAGCCGTCACGCCGAAGTGGACGTCGTGATCGTGGCGGCCTGCGGCGAGCGCGCCGGCGAGGTCGTGGAGATCCTGGAAGAATTCCCGCATCTGGTCGACCCCAAGACCGGCCGGGCCCTGATGGAGCGCACGATCATCATTTGCAACACCAGCTCCATGCCGGTCGCGGCGCGGGAATCCAGCGTTTACACGGGCGTCACGCTGGCGGAATATTACCGGCAGATGGGCTTGAACGTCCTGCTCCTCGCGGATTCGACGTCGCGCTGGGCGCAGGCCATGCGCGAGATGTCGGGGCGCCTGGAGGAGATCCCCGGGGAAGAGGCCTTCCCGGCGTATCTGGAGTCGCGCATCGCGAATTTTTACGAGCGCGCGGGCCTGGTGAAACTGCGCGACGGCGGCACGGGATCGATCACGATCGGCGGGGCGGTTTCTCCGGCGGGCGGCAACTTTGAGGAGCCGGTGACGCAGGCC
>JACRHQ010000078.1 GCA_016217585.1 Candidatus Omnitrophota bacterium
TAACCGGACCGAAACGAGGCATCAGGGGGATTCCTTTACGGCTAATTTGACTCCGTTGAAAACCGGCAGCCGCAGATGGCGATAAATTCTCAAAAGGACCCATTCTTCCAGGATTTCCGCCAGTTGCTTGCGGCACTCTTCCAAATTTCTGGCGCTGGCGTAAACCCCTTTGCACTGGGGTATCTCTCCGTAATATTTCTTCTGGTCCGGCAAAACCTCATACCTGGCATGACGCAAAGCGGCTTGCACGTATTCAATCAACATAGGGCCTCCTCATTTTTGCAATCAGGGCAAACATTACTTGTGTCATTATTTCAATCCCAGCACATCCTGCATATCGAACAAACCCTTTTTCTTCTTAGCCAGGAACTTGGCGGCGACGAGAGATCCCTTGGCAAAAATATCGCGATTTTTGGCGTGGTGGGAGATGGTGATAACGTCTTCGGCGCTTTCAAAAGTCACGGTATGGTCGCCGACGATCTCTCCCTCGCGGATGGATTTGATGTCCGCGACCTTGACGCCCGAGGCGGCCTCTACAATTTGCGCCAGGGTTTTCGCCGTGCCCGACGGCGCGTCCTTCTTGTGGATGTGGTGCGCCTCTTCCATCGTCACCGTGTAAGTTTTGGCCGTTTGGGCGGCGGCGAGCTCCGTCAGCTTGAAAACGAGGTTCACGCCGACGGACATGTTGGAGGAAAACACGACCGGGATCTTTGCTGAAGCCTTTTTAATCGCTTCGATCTGCGCCGGATCAAGCCCCGTCGTGCCGATGACCATCTTGACCCCATATTGAACGCAGGCCGCGAGATGTTCCAGCGTCGCCTCCGGTGTGGTAAATTCGATCAGGACATCGCAGCCCTTGAGGGCCGAGGCGGCCGTATGGATGGGCAGGCCGTTGATTTTCTCGTTGACCTTGGGGTTGCCTTGATGTTCCAGAAGGGTCGTGACGGCAAAGTCGCGGTCGGCCAGGGCGAGTTGTGTGATCCGCTGGCCCATGCGGCCCTGGCAGCCGCTGACGGCTAGTTTGATCATACGAGCTGTCCTTTCAGTAATCCGTAATGCTGCAACGCCGTTTTCAGTTTTTCAAGGTTCGCATCTTCCATGGCGCACAAGGGAAGCCGTAATTCGGAAGAACACATCCCCAGAAGCCCCATGGCGTGCTTGACGGGGATGGGGTTGGTCTCCAGGAACATGGCCTTGACCAGCGGGATCAGCCGGTCGTTGATGTCGGAGGCCTTCTGCTTGTTGCCGGCCTCAAAGGCGAGGACCATCGCTGCCACGTCCTGCGGCACGATGTTGGCCACGACCGAAATGACCCCCACGCCGCCGAGCTCCATGATCGGCAGCGTCAGGATGTCGTCGCCGGAAAGGATCACAAACCGGTCCCCGCAGGCCTGCCGGACATCCTTGACCTGCTGCAGGTTGCCCGAGGCCTCCTTGACGCCGACGATGTTCCGGCAATCGCGGGCGAGGCGCGCGACCGTTTCGGTCTCGATGTTGCGGGCGGCCCGGCTTTCAATATTATAAAGGATGATCGGGATCTTCACGCTGTCGGCGACCGCCTTGAAATGAAGATAAAGTCCTTTTTGCGTCGGTTTATTATAATAGGGTGTCACGACCAGACACCCGTCAGCGCCGGCCTTGGCCGCGTGTTTGGTCAACGCGACCGCCTCGGCCGTCGCGTTCGACCCCGTCCCGGCGATGACCGGGACTCTTTTTCTGGCGGCCTTGACGCAGGTCTCCACGACACGGGTGTGCTCTTCATAGGTCAGCGTCGGGGATTCCCCCGTCGTGCCGCAGGGGACGATCCCGCTGATGCCGTTTTTGATCTGGAATTCGACGAGATCGCGGAGCCTCTTCTCGTCCACCTGGCCATTTTTAAAGGGTGTCACGATGGCAACGATGGAACCTCTAAACATAATATTCCCCCCTTGCTATGAAGTTGGCGCTTCCCTTGAGCCAGACGTTCGCCGCTTCTCCCCCGTTGATATCAAAGCTCACCTCCAGAACCTCGCCGCTGGCCGTGCGGACATTCATCCTGGCGGCCTTTTTATCGCGCGCGTCCGGATTCGCCTTAAGACAAGCGACAACCGCCGCGGCCACGCTCCCCGTCCCGCAGGCCTTCGTCTCGTCTTCCACCCCGCGCTCGTACGTGCGCACGCTGACTAAATCTTCCCTGACCTGTTCGACAAAGTCCACGTTGGTCCCCCGCGGCTGGAACCGGTCGTGGTAACGGACCACGCGCCCTATGCCGGCGACATCGATCCCCTCCAGACCGTCGACAAAAACAACCACGTGCGGCACGCCGGTGTCGATATAACTGACGCGCATTGCGCGGCCGTTGACCGTCAGCGTAATATCGGCCTGATAGCCGTCCGGCGCGCTTAACTGGACGCGCGCGACTTCTCCGGTCGCCATGGCCGAAATGATCCCCGCCAGCGTTTCGATGGTAAAAAGTTTCTTCCTGGGCTTTTTGTTGCGGACGATATACGCGGCGATGCAGCGCGCGCCGTTGCCGCACATCTCGGCCTCGGAACCGTCGCTGTTGATGATCCTCATCCTGTAATCGGCTTTGCGGGACTTGTCCAGGACTAAAAGTCCGTCAGCACCGATACCTTTGGTACGGTCGCAGGCTTTCCCGGCGAGCTTCTTGTAATTTAATCCCGGCGCGGCGTCAATGACGATGAAATCATTTCCCGCCCCGGCCATTTTTGTAAAATTTATTTTTTTCATGAAGCCCCTCAATTGAACCTTGCCCCCTGCTGATTCACTTCGTGAATCAAAGCGCTGGGGGTTATCCGCCTTCGCCGACTCTCTGGCGGAATCCGACGTAGCGCCACGGATTTTTGCTTCACATTCACACACACTGTGGCAAAAAACGTGGCATCATGCGAAGTCGGATAAAAACGCGGGGATGGTTTCCCCCCTCATTAAATCCTCAAACGTTTCGCGCTGTTTGGTGATCTCGAATTTATTTTCTTTGACCATGACTTCCGGCGGGCGGCCACGGACGTTGTAATTGCTGGCCATGACATATCCATAGGCGCCCGCGCTCATGATCGCTACCAGCTCCCCGTTCTTTAACACAGGGAACAGCCTGTCCTTGCCGAAAAAATCTCCGCTTTCGCAAATGGGCCCGACGATGTCCACCTTGACCTTACGGCCACGGGCCTCGACGACTGGAACGATCTCGTGATAGGCGTCGTAAAGTGCCGGGCGGATTAAATCATTCATCCCCGCGTCAACGATCAGAAATTTTTTGAAGCCGTTGTCCTTGAGATAAAGGACGCGGCTGACGAGGATCCCCGCGTTGCCTACGATAAACCGACCCGGTTCCATGATAATCTTTAATCCGGTTTTGCGCAAGTGCGGTAAAACGGCGTCGGCAAAATCCTGCGCGGTTTGCGGCTGTTCGTCCTTGTAAATGATCCCCATGCCGCCGCCGATGTCCAGATATTCGAGCGCGACACCGTCTTTTTTCAGGACATCAAGAAATTCCAAAACCTTTTTGAGGGCCTTAATAAAGGGCGCCCGTGTCGTAATCTGTGAGCCAATGTGGATATGCAGGCCGCTCAACTGCACGTTGGGATACTTTGCGACGGAGCGCAAAATCCTGCGCGCCGTCTGCAGATCAATGCCAAATTTGTTTTTGAGCGTCCCGGTGGTGATCTTCGCGTGCGTCAAGGCCTTGACGTCCGGGTTGATCCGCAGCGCGACCTTCGGCTTCTTGTTCATTTTTCCCGCGATACGGTGAATTTCCTCCAGTTCCGGCAGGGATTCCACGTTAAACAAAAGAATTCCCGCGTTGATCGCGTTGGTGATCTCCTCCTCGGTTTTTCCAACGGAAGCGAAAACGATCTTGTTCGCGGGAACGCCGGTACGCAGCGCCTTTTTCAACTCGCCGCCGGAAACAATATCAAACCCCGCGCCCAGATTTGCCAAGGTCTTTAATACGGCCAAATTGTCGTTAGACTTCATCGCGAAACAGATGAGCGGCTCAACCGGCGCGAAGGCCTTCTGGATCTTGGTGAAATGATCTCTTAGCGTATTATGGCTGTAAAGGTAGAACGGCGTGCCGACTTTTTCAGCAACATCTCTGACCTTCACGTCCTCGCAATACAACTCGCCATTTTTAAATTTAAAATCGTGCATAGTTCCTCAATAATCCCTGCGGGCGGCGTAGGTAAAAGACGCAAAGTATTTTCTCCACGATGCCTCCGTGGACTTGTATTGATTTGTCCCGATGAAATAATCCACAAGGGCTTCTCTGGTCCGGGCGATCTCCTTAAGACGCGACGGGCCGCGGACAGCATCTAAGCTGAGATCCAGCAGTTCCAGGGCACGCTCGGCCGCCTGTTGAGAATAAACGGCATTGTCCTTTGCCCGCCAGTTCAAGGCGCGCTCCACCTCACTGCCGATATGGGCCATTTGCTCAAGAAACGACAGGCGGCCCCAACGCCCTGCCGCCAACTCCTTATGCTGATAGGTCATCGGACAATCCTTTTGGCGACGATCGCCATGATCTTTTGGCGCGTCTCTTCATTTTCCACGCCGCGGCTGCCGTTACCCTGGGACGGACGCACATTGATCATGGAATCACATTCGATCCACTCATCTCCCGGCATGGCCGGATAAAGATTGATCCCCCAGAGGTCTTTTTGTTTCGCCCCCTCGTCAAGGAGCACCGCTTCCAGATCCGAATGGAGTTCCGCGTCGACGGCGATGACTTCTCTCTCGACATCCACGACGGCTTTAACAAAATTCCCGAACATCTCGCCGGCCGTCCGGGTCAGTTCACTCAAGGTGATCTTATCCGATATGATTCTCATGATCAATACCCGCGGGCAAACCCGCCAGTGGCTAACGTAACAATTTTTTTCCACCGTTCTATCTCCCGGAGAACGAGCGCGGGGTTCGTAGACCCCAGTGATTTCTTATTGCTAACGGAAACTTTCGGGTCCAGAAGCGCCTTGACATCCGCACCAAAGGACGGTGAATAGCCCTTCAGTTCCGCGAGGGTCAAATCCGCGATCTTCCTGCCGTTGTCCACGCATTCTTTAATCATCGTGCCGACGGTGTCGTGCGCCTGACGGTAGGAAACCCCCTTTTTGATCAGATATTCCATGATGTCGACCGAAAAAAACGTCTCGTCGTGAATGCGGCCGGCGATGGCCTTTTCCTTGACCTTCAGCCCCGCGAAGAGTTTGGTCAAAAGCCCGAGCATGTCCTTGATTTTTTCGACCGACCCGAACAACGGCGGCTTGTCCAGCTGCATGTCGCGGTTGTACGTCAAGGGCAGACCCTTCATCAAAACCAGGACTTCGTTGAGGTGACTGTAGAGCTTCGCCGTCTCCCCGCGGATCAACTCGAGGATATCCGGGTTCTTCTTGTGCGGCATAATGGACGAGCCCGTGCACAGCGACCAGTCGATATCCACGAAATTAAACTCGCGCGTGGCCCACAAGATCACGTCTTCCGCGACCCGCGAACAGTGCATCCCCAGGATAGCCAGGTCCGACAGGGCCTCGATGACGAAGTCCCGGTCGCTCACCGAGTCGATGCTGTTGGCGGTCACCTTGGCAAACCCGAGTTGTTTGGCAACAAAGTTCCGGTCGATGGGAAGCGTTGTCCCCGACAAAGCGCAGCTGCCCAAAGGCATGCGGCCGGTGCGCTTGAGCGTGCCGTAAAGCCGCGCCTTGTCGCGCTCCAGCATCTCGACGTAGGCGAGCATGTGGTGCGCCAGCAAGACGACCTGCGCCGACTGCAGATGCGTGTAGGCCGGGATAATGACGTCTTTATTCTTGTCCGCGAAACCGACAATCGCCTTCTGCCACGCAGTAATAGCGGCGATGATCTCGTTGAGTTTATCGAGGCAATACAGCTTCATATCAAGGACGATGAGATCGTTGCGCGAGCGGGCCGTGTGCAATTTATCCGCAGCGGGGCCGATGAGTTTTTTCAAGGCCGACTGAATATTAGTGTGAACATCTTCAGCTTTGGGATCGAAGGAAAATTTTCCCTGTTCGATCTGCCGCCCGATCTTCGTCAATCCCGCGGCAATGCGCGCCGCGTCCTTCCTGGGGATAATACCGCACTTGCCCAGCATCCGGGCGTGGGCGATGCTTGCCCGCACGTCGTATTTGGCCAGGCGCCAGTCGTAGCCGATGCTGAAGCTAAACTTGTCCGCCAGCGCGTCAGTCCCCTTGTTAAATCGACTTCCCCAGAATTTACTCATAATCGCACCATCCTTAGAATGGTAATCCCCAAAGCTTAATAAATCCTTCGGCTAACTTTTGATCAAACACATCTTTTTTACCGTAGGTCGCCAGTTCTTCCTTGTAGCGAGAATAAGGCGACTTGCGCCCGACAACGACGCAGTTGCCCTTGTAAAGTTTTAGGCGCACCGTGCCGCTCACGCGCTCGACGATCTTGTTGAAATACGCGTCCAGCTGTTTCTTCAAAGGCGTTTCCCATAATCCGTAGTAGATCAACTCGGCATATTTTTGCGAGATCGGATTTTTATAATGCGCCGTCTCCCGGTCCAGGACCAA
>JACRHQ010000080.1 GCA_016217585.1 Candidatus Omnitrophota bacterium
GTAAACCGTCGCAGGGATCGCCACAATCGCGTTAAAGCCGTACTGCCGCCGGTACGCCTGGCAAAGTTTGATGCCCGCGATTTTTGCGACCGCGTACGCCTCGCTGGTCTTCTCCAGCGCGCCCGTCAACAGATACTCTTCCTTCATGGGCTGCGGACATTCTTTGGGATAAACGCAAGAGCTGGCCAGAAACAGTAATTTTTTGATTCCAAATTTCCAGGCCGCGTAAACAATGTTATTCTGGCTTTCCAGATTATGATAAATGAACTCCGCCACCTGGTTCTGGTTGGCCTCGATCCCGCCTGAACGGGTCGATGCCAGGAAAACATACTCTGGCTGGTGTTCGGCAAAGAAATCATACACCGCCGACTGGACTGTCGTATTCAAAGCGACCGCCGAGGATGAAAAAACACGGGAAAAACGATTGACTGTGAGATGATCCACCAACGACTTTTCAAGGATATCATTGTGCCCGACGACTAAAATTCGCGAATTTTTATTCATCATATAAATCACGTAGGGGCGAGGCATGCCTCGCCCCTACATTATTTCTTATTATAAAAATTCCCGTGCTCGATCAAAAGTGTTGTTCTGGCATCCGGCCGCTGTAACGCGCGCTGGTACGCCGGGAATATCTCTGCGGGCTCATTGAGCTCGATGACCTCAATCCAGCTGAATAATTTCCGGAAGGCCTCGGCGAAATTGCCGATATGCTGGTGCCCGGGATGGACCGGCGCGTCGGGCCCGGTCGCCACCCGGATCAGGACCCGAGGGTTAACCGCCTGACAACTGATGGCGGGCATTTTATCCAGCATATTGGACATGTCGCCGGTCGCCAGCAACAAAAAATTCTGGCGCGGATAAACGGAAACCGGGACATACCCCGCCAGGGCCAACCCCAGGGTAAACTGCATCTGGAAACTTTCGTTGATGGGCATCTCCAGGGTCTTGTCCGCGGGGACGTCCTTTAAGCTCGAATACATGAACGTCCCGGGCCCGGCGACCGTCTGGCCGACAAACAAGGTCTTGGGCTGCTGCGCGACCCATTCCATCGTGCGTTTTAGTTCGTCGAAATATTTTAGAATTTTATTTTCCATCCCAATCCCGAATGCGGATACGTGTTGGTGTACTTGAAATAGATGATCTTCTTTGCGTATTTGGTTCCCTTAAACCACGGTTCCGGGGCGCCCCAGACCGCGCGCGTGTCGGTCATGACGCTCAAGCCGTTGTCGCAGACGACAAACGTGACAGGCAGGTCAAAATTAAACGCGTATTTGACCGCCTCATGGAATATCCCCGTCTCGGCGGACATGTCGCCACAAAAAATAAACGCCCGGCCCTTTTTCCCCTGGCGTTTAAGCGCCCAGGCGGTACCGGCCGCCGTCCCCATCAGACTCCCCACGATCCCCGAGCAGAAAATTTTATGTTCCGGGAAGCACAGGGAGATGCTTTTCCCGTCGATGATGGCCTGTTTCACCTCTTCCCGCGGCACGCCTTTCAAGAGCGCCAGCTCATGGGAGTCCCAGTGCCCGAAGACGTAATCCTCGGGGCCGATCGCCTGCTCCTGGAATATCCTGATCAGATGTTCTTCCCTGCCGGAACGAAGGTGCACGGGGGCGCGGATGACGCCGGTGGCGAAGATTTCGGCGATCTCCTTCTCGAAATTGGCCAGATCTTCCTTGCTTAACGTAACGGGTCCCATACCTTAAATCTTCCCCTGCCCTGCGAACCATTCAATGGTCGTCTTAAGGCCGTCCTTAAGTTTGACCCGCGGGACCCAACCCAGATACTTTCTTGCCAGCGTGATATCGGGCCTGCGCTGTTTCGGATCGTCCGTCGGGAGCGGCTTGAATACGATCTTGCTCTTTGTATCGGACAGGCTGATCACCAGCCTGGCGAATTCCAGGATGGTGAATTCATCCGGGTTGCCGATGTTGACGGGTGTCGTGACGCCGGATTGCAGCAGCCGGAAAATCCCTTCAACCAGGTCCGAATAGTAACAGAACGAACGCGTCTGCGTCCCGCGGCCGTAGACCGTCAAGGGTTTGTTGTGCATGGCCTGATGGATAAAATTCGGCACCACGCGTCCGTCGTTGATGCGCATCCGGGGGCCGTACGTATTGAAGATACGGACGATCCGCGTATCCACGCGATGGTACCGGTGGTAAGCCATGGTGATCGCCTCGGCAAAACGTTTGGCTTCGTCGTACACACCGCGCGGGCCGATGGGGTTCACGTGCCCCCAATACGTTTCTTTCTGGGGGTGGACTTGCGGGTCGCCGTAAACTTCAGAAGTGGAAGCCAGAAGATACCGGGCTTTTTTCAACTTCGCGATCCCCAAAGTAATATGGCTGCCCAGGGCCCCCACCTTCAACGTCGGGATAGGGTAGTTCAGATAATCGACCGGGCTTGCCGGTGAAGCAAAATGCAGGACATAATCGACCGGGCCGGTTAAACGGAGTTCTTTGGAAATATCGTGCCGGATCAACCGGAAACCGGGACCTTTGAGAAGATGCCGGATATTGTTGATATTCCCCGTGATCAGGTTATCGACGCAGAAGACCTTCATCCCTTCGCCGACAAACCGGTCGCACAGATGGCTTCCCAGGAACCCGGCCCCGCCGGTGATGACAACCGTCTTTTTTCTCTTGCCCATGATTATCCCCCGTCAAATTTTCACGATTTTCTTGTTCCGGACCCCGGCGTAAATGTTGCGCGTGTCGTAAACCAGCCGCGCGTGCTGCGCGATCAGCGCGTAGTCGACGCCGGTGTGGTCGGTGGCGATGACCACACAATCATATTTCGCCAGGTCCTCTTCGGTCAATTTGACCGAATTCAATTGAACGGCCCCGACATCGAGATACGGGATGTACGGGTCATGATAATCGACACCGCATTTCTCCTGCTGCAGGATTTCAATTAATTTCAAAGACGGCGATTTGCGCAGGTCCTTGACGTCCTTTTTGTACGTGACGCCAACGACCAGCATCCGGACGTTCTTGAGGTTCGTCTTTTTCTTCAAAAGCGCCTTGAGGCAATCGACCACGTAACGCGGCATGTCGGAATTGATGTCCGCCGACAATTTGATGAACTTCGAGCTGAAGCCGTGGTGTTTGGCTTTCCAATAGAGGTAGAGCGGATCGTCGGGGATGCAGTGCCCGCCCCCCCCGAGCCCCGGATAAAACGGCATAAAGCCGAAGGGTTTGGTCCCGGCGGCGTCGATGACTTCCCAGACGTCGATGCCCATCTTGTGGCACATCATGGCCACCTCATTGACCCAGCCGATGTTGATGATCCGGAAGGTGTTTTCCAGCAGTTTGGTCATCTCCGCGGCCCTGGCGGAAGAAACCATGTGCACGCGCTGGATAATCTGCCCGTAGAGCAGTTTGGTCAGTTCCCCGTCCACCGGCGTCAGCCCCCCCACGACCTTGGGGATCGACGTCACGTCGTATTTCTTGTTGCCCGGGTCGATGCGCTCCGGCGAGAACGACAGGAAAAAATCCTTGCCCGCCTTCAGGCCGCTTTTCTCCAGCGCTGGCTTGATGAGCTCTTCCGTCGTCCCCGGATAGGTGGTGCTCTCCAGGACGACCAGCGTATCGCGCTTGAGGAATTTACCGATCGTCTTCACGGCGCTGACAATATACGTGATATCCGGCGTGTATTTGCGCTTGAGCGGGGTGGGGACACAGATGATGACGGCATCGACGGTGCGCAGGACATCGAATTTCGTGTCCGCGGCCAGCCGCCCGCTGTCGACGACCTCGGCGAGGTCATGGCCCGCGACGTCCAGGATGTAGCTTGTCCTTTTCCTGATTTTCTCAACGCGGTCGGCGTCCGTGTCCAGGCCGAAGACCTGGAACCCCTTTTGGGCAAAATTGACGGCCAAAGGGAGCCCGACGTACCCCAGACCGATCACGGCGATTTTGGCCTGTTTGTTGATAATCCTGTTTTTTAACGCCTCCGACATGCTCAACCCTTTCTCCCTTGAAGCATCCCGCGGCCGATGCCGTAATATTCAAAACCCAGGGCATGGAGGTCCCGGTCATGGTACAGGTTCCGGCCGTCAAAAAGGATGGCATGGTTCATAAGTCTCTTGATTTTCCCGAAATCCAGCTTCCTGAATTCGTCCCACTCCGTCAACAGAAGCAGACAATCACAGCCCTTGGCCAAGGTGTAAGGGTCCTTGCAGCAGATCGCGTTTTTTAGAATTCTGCGGGCGTTGGGCATCGCCTGCGGGTCGTAGACCTTCACCCGGGCCCCTTCCTGCTGCAACGCCTGGATGATCTCCAGGGAAGGGGCGTTGCGCATATCGTCGGTGTCGGGCTTGAAGGCCAGCCCGAGGACGCCGATCGTCTTGTTTTTCACGATCCACAGTTTGTCCTCAATGAGCCTCACAAAAAAGGCCCTTTGCTCTTCATTGACCTGGCGGACTTCCTTGAGGAGGTTGAAATGATACCCGCTTTTTTCGCTCAAGCGGATGAAGGCGTCGACGTCTTTGGGGAAACAGCTGCCGCCGTAGCCTATGCCGGCGTCGAGGAATTTACGGCCGATACGTTTATCAAACCCCATGCCCTCGGCGACCTTCAGGACGTCCGCCCCCAGGCGCTCGCAGACCCGGGAGACCGCGTTGATGAAGGATATCTTCGTCGCCAAAAACGAATTGGACGCGTGTTTGATCAGCTCCGCCGAGTTGATGTCGGTGACGACCATGCGGGGTTTTAAAGGCGCGTACATCTCGCGCAGGATCCGCTCGGCCTTGGCCGATTCCACCCCGATGACGACACGGTCCGGGTTCATAAAATCTTCGACGGCGCAGCCCTCGCGTAAAAATTCCGGGTTGGAGGCCACGTCGAAATCCAGGGTCACATTGTTGCCCTTGCGAAATCTTTGGGGCAGGTTCATGCGGACGGTGCGCTTGATGCGCTGGCCCGTGTCCGCGGGGACGGTCGATTTCTCGATGATCAGCTTGTAGGAATCCATCGCGCGGGCGATGTCGCGGGCCACGTTCTCCACGTACGTCAGGTCCGCCTCTCCGTCTTTCTTCGAAGGCGTCCCGACGGCGATAAAGATGGCCGTCGATTTGCGCGTGGCCTCGGCGATGGAGGCGGTGAACGAAAGGCGTCTGTTCTTTAAATATTTCTTGAGCAGGTCTTCCAGGCCGGGCTCGTAGATGGGGACCCTGCCCTGCTTGAGGCTTTTTACTTTTTCCCGGTTGCTGTCCACGCACATGACCCGGTGGCCGATGTGCGCCAGGCACACGCCCGTCACCAGCCCCACATACCCCGACCCGATAACGGCGATATTCATCTTCAGTTTCCTCCCGAGGTTTGCGAACCGGCCTTGCGCTTGTTGAAACCGGCCCCGCCGAGATCGAGCGCCATCTCGGGGAAGGCCTTGAGCGTAAAGACAATCCAGATTTCATCCCCCGAGGCCCTTGTCTCGTTAAAATTGATGTCCATGCTCCATTCATGCAGGTCCCGCGTGAGCGTGTATTGCTGCTCTTTGTGCAGCCCCTTGCGCACATCGAAACGGTTGTACAGTTTGACCGCCCATTTGGGGTTGATCTTGCACCCGAACTCGGTCGTGACCTGGTCGTCGACCTCCCTGTTCCAGCGCTTGCCGATACTCGTCCACCAGTTCTTCCCGCCGTTGATGTACATATCAAAATTGGCCGTGGTCAGATAATCCGCGCGGGTATCATAGGAAGAATCGAAATAAAAAGTGACCCGGTCAACAGGACGGAAATCGATATCCGTGGTGACCGTGTTGAACCCGCCGGTGCCGGGGTTCTCCTTTAAAGCGAAATTCGTCCCGATGACCGCGCGCAAGAGATCGACGACATTCCCGTTTCTTTTCGTCTGTAATTTGTTTTCCAGGGAAAAACCGATGGAATGCCCGACATCCCTGCCGTCGACCCCGTCGAAGGAATCCAGGTCATTGGAGGTGAACGTCGGCCTGTGATTGTAAGAGTAAGAAGCCGACGGCGTGATGATGTGCCGTAAACGGTGGATATCCAGCCCCCATTCATCGGCCTCGACATCAAAGACCCTGAAAAATTTTGTGCTTAAGCTCGCGCCCGTGCGGAAGATCCCGCGGATGGCGTTGTATTCGGCCGGGTCTTTGGTCTTGCTGTAATACGTGTGCTCTCCCCCGACGAACGGCCTCAACTCAAAAATACCCAGTTTCGTTGAATACGAAAGCTCGTTGTCCGTATCCAGACGCATCGTTTCCAGCCGCACCTCGGTTGGAGAGGCCTGTTTGCTGCTCAGGTTGGAGTAAATGGTCGTATCTTTTACATAAAAATTCGTCTCGCCAATTTTCTGACTTGACAAGTCATAGCGTAATTCCGGCAAGCGCTCGACCCCCCCCTCAAAACGGTTCACGCGCTTGTCCGTGCGGAAACTCATGACCCCTGCCGGAAGATTTCTGGTCAGGGAAAAAAACGTGGCCGGGGATCCATCCTTATCGAATTCCCGCTCAAAATACTCTTTCAACAAGGTATTGTCACTCAATTTATAATACTGCCAGATGGCATTGGTTTTTTCGTCGATGTCCCACTTGTGCCGCCATTCCGCCTTTAAACGTTCCCGCTCAATCGTCGGACTGGGGCGCGGCTGATAAAAATGTCTGGAGGTGATGCTGCGTTCGTTCATGTAATAAGTCCGGACCGTGCCGGAGCCGGTATGCGGAGTTTTATAACTGACGTCAAAACCGGAGGCGACATCCTTTTTCTCGCGGGCGTCGAAATGGACCGTCCCCTTGACATTGTCGTTGAAATCGGCGCGTATCGCGGTCAGCAGGAACATCCCCCATTGCTTGTCGTAGCCGGGCGTGAAAGTCACCAGCGGCCTCTTGCCGGTCAAATCCTGGGTGAACCTCGGCAGATATATCAGCGGCACCTTGCCCACTTTCATACGCACGCTGCGGGCGACCATTTTATCCTTCGGGTAAATGTCGAGCGTGCGGGAAATGAGGCGGTAGTGGGGGTCGTCGAGATCGCAGGTGGTGAGGTAACCGTTTTTCATGACAATATGGTTTTCGTCGACCTTGGCCACCTGTTTGCTTTTGCCGTAATACGGATTTGAAAAGATGGTCGCCGGCTCGAATTCCCCCTGCATCGTCTGGAAATTGAAGGTCATTTTCTCGCCGGTAAATTCGTTGGAACCCTGGGTCAGATGGATGTGGCCCTCGGCATGGGCGACGCTTGTATCCCGGGAGAATTCAAGCCGGTCGCAGGTGAGGGTTATCTCCTTGTAATAAATGACGACATTGCCCCGGGCGATGAGTTTGTTGCCTCCCACGGAATATTCAACCGTGTCGCCGTTGAGCTCAATGGAAACCCCGCCTGAGGAGGCCGGGGCGGCGGACGGCGCGGACGTTGAATCACAGAAACCCGTGCCCGTGATGGCCGTCGTCATGATGACGGTCAGCGTTATAATGACAATGCCAATGTTGACTCTAAATGATTTAGCGTCCAAGGATGGCTTCCTTTACCAGAATATGGGCGCCCAGGATCCCGGCATCATCCCCCAGCTTCGCGCGCACGACCCTGACCATCTTCTTCTGGACCTTCATGGCCCTTTGACGGATGATCTTGCGGATGGTCGGCCCCATAAACCTGAAGTTATTGGCCACCCCTCCGCCGATGATAACCAACCGTGGGTTCAACAGATTGATAACGCCGACCAGGGCATTGCCGATGTGTACCGCGGTTTCCTTCCAAAAACGCAGGGCGCGGGGCTCCCCGCGCCTGGCCAACGGAAAGATATCCTGCAAGCGGATATCCTTGCGGAACAGCCGGGCAGCCTTGGCCAGCAGGGTACGGTTGCCGACGTACCGTTCGAAACAGGCGTACCCGCCGCAATTGCACGACGGCCCCACTTCATTCAAGGGGATATGCCCGATCTCCCCGGCCACAAACCCTTCCCCGCGGTAAAGGGCGTTGTTGAGAATCAGCCCGCCGCCGACACCCGTCCCGA
>JACRHQ010000079.1 GCA_016217585.1 Candidatus Omnitrophota bacterium
ATGGTTCGACGCGCTTCGCTTGCTCACCACTGGATAGGAGCGTCGAACCATCCTGAGCAAGTGAGCCCGGAGGGCGAACGCGTCGAAGGATCATCGTTACGCGAATAATAGAATCCTACGACTATTAATCCGTGGGTATCCAGTCTGGAGGAAAATAATTTATGGGAAGATATTTAGGTTCAAGTTGTCGGTTGTGCCGAAGGGAGGGAGAGAAGCTCTTTTTAAAGGGCGGGCGGTGCATGACGTACCGTTGCGCGCTCGAACGCCGGGCTTATGCCCCCGGCCAGCACGGCAGTGCGCGCACGATGAAAATGTCAAACTTCGGGCTGCAGATGCGCGAGAAGCAGAAAGTCAAGAGGATTTACGGCCTCTACGAGAAACAGTTCAAAAATTATTTTGCCAAGGCCGTGAGCACCAAGGGAGTCACGGGTACGGTTTTGCTGCAGATGCTGGAACGTCGCCTTGACAACGTCATTTATCAGCTTGGGTTCGCGACCTCCCGCAAGCAGGGGAGGCAGATCGTCGGCCACGGTTTTGTTCACGTCAATGACGAGCGTGTCAATATCCCGTCGTTTCAGGTCAGGGAAAACGACCAGATTGTTTTACAGTTTAAGAAAAAAGGGAAGAAAACTATTGATGACAACCTCAAGGCTTCGGAGAACCGTCCGGTCCCCGAGTGGCTGGAGGTCGACCGCGCGCATTGCAAGGCCAAGGTGAAGCGTTTGCCGGCCCGCGAGGACATCAGGTTCCCGGTCAACGAACAATTGATCATCGAGCTTTATTCAAGGTAAGCGGGCTCATCCAAGGAGGAAAACACATGGGAGTGAAGTGGCGAGATTTTCAGATGCCCAAAAGGCTCGATTGCGATGAATCGACGTGTACGGATACGTACGGAAAATTCATCGCGGAACCGTTTGAAAAAGGCTACGGCGTTACCTTGGGGAACTCTTTAAGAAGGATCCTCCTTTCCTCTATTGAGGGCAGCGCGGTCACCTCGATACGTGTCGACGGCGTTCGTCATGAGTTCTCGACGATCCCGGGAGTGCTTGAATCCGTGACCGAGATTGTCCTGAATATCAAGAAGCTGGTCATCCGGTCGCATTCCAAGGTCCCCAAGCCGGTCCATATAAAGGCCGAGAAATAAGGAGAGATCTGGGGGTCCGACATCATCTGCGACGAGACTGTCGAGATCCTCAACCCGGACCTTCATATCGCCACCTTGACGCGCGACACGCGTTTTTACGTGGAGATGGAAGTCGCCCGCGGGCGCGGCTATGTCCCCGCCGAGCAGAATAAAAAAGAGGGCGCTGTCGACACGGTCGCCATCGATTCGATCTTCACCCCTATCACCAAGGTTAATTTCCGGGTAGAAAACACCCGCGTCGGCCAGCGCACGGATTATGACCGGCTCGTTGTCGAAATCTGGACCAACGGCGGCATTAACCCCAAAGAGGCACTTCTGTACGGGGCTAACATCCTGCAGCGGCATCTGGACGTTTTTGTCAGTTACGGTCAGCTCCCCGAAGAGGTCGAGGAGGATGAAGAAATTTCCGCTGAAGAACAGGCGATGTACGAGAAGCTGCGGTTGCCGATCTCCGAGCTGGAGTTGTCGGTGCGCAGCGCCAACTGCCTCAAGGACGCCAACATTAAAACGATCGCCGAGCTTGTGCGCAAGACGGAATCGGAGCTCCTGGAGTTCCGTAATTTCGGGAAGAAATCCTTGTCGGAGATCGGCGACCTTTTGAAGGCGATGGGATTAAGCCTCGGCATGAAAGTCGATCAAAAGAAAATAAGGAAGAAGGAATAATATGCGACACGGTGTTGCAGGAAACAGATTAAGCCGAAATTCCAGTTTACGTAAAGCGACCGTCCGGGACCTTGCGAGGGCAACGATTATCCGGCAGCGGATATGCACGACCGAGGCCAAGGCCAAGGAAGCCCGCAAGCTCGTCGAAAAATTGATCACGCTGGGAAAACGCGGGACGCTGGCCGACAAACGCCGCGCCTTCGCGATCCTGGCAGACCATGGGCTTGTCAGCGACCTGTTTGCCAGGACGTCCCCGCGGTTCAGGGACCGGGTGGGAGGCTATACCCGTATTATCAAGTTAGGCAACCGCCGGGGGGACAACGCGTCACTCGCGTATCTTGAATTGACGGAGAAAGAACGGATTATTGTCAGCAAACCCAAATCGACGGCGGCCGCTCACGCCCATGATCACGCGCATGAACATGAGCACGAGCACAAGCCGCAGGAGTACCAGCCGAAACCCAAACCCAAGGCGGTCGTCCAGGAACTTGCCAAAAAAGACGCGGTCAAGGAGCAGGTCCGCAAACCCACCGACAAGGACAAGCCTTCGACCAAGAAATTCATGGGCGGCATACGGAATATGTTCAACCGGGGCTCAAGTTCCTCAGGCAAATAGCATACAGGTATTACCGGGGAAAGAGAAGTTGGGTACATTGACATTCAGCGTAAATCGCCGGATCAAGGACATGGTCGGGTCAACCACCCTGGCCATCACGGCCAAGGCCAACGAGCTCAAGGCCCAGGGGCATGATGTCGTCAATTTTGCCGCCGGCGAACCCGCCTTTGACACACCGGCTCCCATTAAAGCGGCCGCCGTCAAGGCCATTGAAGATGGTCTGACCAAATATACACCTACCTCCGGCACGCAGTTCCTGCGTGAGGCCATCGCCGCCAAATTCAAGAAAGATAATCAGCTTGATTACAAACCTTCGCAGATCGTTGTTTCCTGCGGGGCCAAACATTCTCTTTTTAACATCATCCAGGTCCTGGCTGACGAGGGGGAAGAGGTCTTGATCCCGTCGCCGTACTGGGTCAGTTATCCGGAAATGGTCAGGGCCGCCGGGGCGGTGTCAAAATTTCTTCCCACCAGCGCCGGGACGGATTTCAAGATCACCGCCGCGCAGCTTGAAAGCGCCCTCACGCCCCGGACGAAAATCCTTATCCTCAATTCTCCATCAAACCCCACAGGCATGGTCTACGCCCGGGAAGAACTCGAGGCTATCGCCGGGGTCTGCGTGCGGAACAACATTTTTGTTATCAGCGACGAGATTTATGAAAAGCTGATCTATGAGGCGCAGGGGTATACTTCAATTGCCGCGCTGGGCAAGGACATTTATGACCTGACTGTGACCGTCAACGGCGTTTCCAAGGCCTACGCAATGACGGGCTGGCGCATCGGCTACGCGGCCGGGCGCGAGGAGATCGTCGAATATATCAAGAAATTCCAGGACCACTCCACGTCCAACCCGGCGTCGATCAGCCAGGCGGCCGCCGTGGCGGCCTTGCGCGAACCCGAGGAGGGTGTGCGCGCGATGTGCGCGGAATTTAAAAAGCGCCGGGACCTGATGGTCGCGTCGCTGGCAGACGTGCCCGGGATCTCGTATCTCAAGCCTCAAGGGGCTTTTTATCTGTTTTGCGATTTTTCTAAAGCAGGATCGTCCGAGACGATAGCCCGGCAGATCCTGGAAGAAGTCAAAGTGGCGGTCATCCCCGGTGACAGCTTCGGGGCGCCGGGATTCATCCGCATGAGTTTCGCGACTTCCCAGGAAAGGATTCAGGAAGGGACCAGACGGATCAGGGACTGGACCCGTCGGCACACAACGGCCCGTTGAAGGAGGAAAGCCCGTGGACCTCAAAGAACTCTTGAAGGTCACCATCAACCGTAACGCCTCGGATCTGCATCTGACCGAAAACAGCCCGCCGGTTTTGCGCGTCGACGGCAAGCTCATGCTGATCGACCACCGGGTCCTGATGCGCGAGGAGCTTAAAAAAGCCATTTACGGGATGTTGACCGACGCCCAGAAGGAAAAATTCGAACGCGACCGCGAGCTGGATTTTTCCCTCGCCCTGGAGGGGCTCGAACGCTTTCGCGTCAACGTCCATATCCAGAAAGGTTCCGTGGAGGCGGCCTTCCGCCGGATCCCGCTGTTCGTGCCTTCCATCGAAGATTTGGCCCTGCCGCCGGTCATCGCGGATTTCGCGCGCCGTCCCGACGGGCTGGTTTTGATCACCGGGCCGACAGGTTCCGGCAAGACCACCACCCTGGCGGCGATGGTCGATCTGATCAACCGCGAGCGTTCCTGCATGGTTGTCGCGATTGAAGACCCCATTGAATACGTCCACAGAAACAAAAAAGCGGTCGTCAAACAGCGCGAGGTCTACAGCGACACTCTTTCCTTTGCCGAGGCGCTCAAGCGCTGCCTGCGCCAGGACCCCGATGTTATTGTCGTCGGTGAGATGCGCGACCTGGAGACGATCTCAACAACCCTGACCGCGGCGGAGACCGGGCACCTCGTCCTGGCGACCTTGCATACGCCGGACGCCGCGCAGACCATTGAACGTATCATCGACGTGTTCCCCGCGCACCAGCAGCAGCAGGTGCGTCTGCAGCTTTCCGCCTGCCTGCAGGGCGTTGCCTGCCAGAGACTTCTGCCGCGCGCCGAAGGCGAGGGAAGGATCCTGGCGACCGAGGTCCTGGTAGCCACCCCGGCGGTGCGTAACCTTATCCGCGAGAAGATGGTCGAACAGATCCCGACGGCCATCCAGACCGGGAGTCAGTACGGTATGCACACGATGGACGCCTCCCTGCGCGATCTCTTTGAACAGGGCCTGATTACATTCGAAGACGCCATGACGCAGGTCAAAAATGTCGAAGAGTTCCAGCACATGCTGGAGCGAAAAACCCCCAAGAAACGGTAAGCCGATGTCCCGCGAAGCGATTGAATCCGCCCAAAGAAAATTCGCCGCCATCCTGGAGGACCAGTTCAAGCGCGTGGAAGCGATGAAAAGAGGCGCGTCTTTTACCGACTACGCGGCGCTGGAACAGGTCGTTATCGGCGTCTGCTGGGGCGACGGCATCGGCGAATTCATCTCTAAGAACGCCGAAGAGGTTCTGGCCCACGTCCTGAAGGACGAGCTCCGGAAGGGGAAAATCGTTTTGCGTGATATCAAGGGGTTGACCATTGAAAACCGCGTCAAGCACAACAAGGCGATCCCCGACGACGTTCTCGAAGAATTAAAGGCTTGTCATATCATTTTGAAAGGCCCCACCACGACCCCGCAGGCGGGCGACCCCTGGCCCAATATCGAAAGCGCGAATGTGGCGATGCGCCGGGCG
>JACRHQ010000012.1 GCA_016217585.1 Candidatus Omnitrophota bacterium
AACGCATTCATCGAAAAACGCAAACCTGATTTCTCGAAGTTTCCGCGTAGACCGTAATTGAAAAAAGGTTAGAAAAGGTTGCAAAAGGTTGGAAGATGTTGGAAGAGGTTTTCAACATTTTGAAACCTCTTCTAACTTAAACTATGTTAAATCAGTCTCTCAAAAACTGGATACTCGCAAGTCGTCCCAAGACTCTCCCCGCGGGAATCGCGCCGGTTTTAATGGGCACGATTATGGCCTTTGCCGACGGGATCGGGGATGCCTTGACCGCGCTGGTGTGTTTGCTGACCGCGCTCCTCTTGCAGATCGGCACCAATCTCGCTAATGATTATTATGATTTCAAAAAGGGTGCGGACACAATCGACCGTGTTGGCCCAACGAGGGTAACGCAAGCCGGGTTGATCCCGCCGGAAAAGGTGAAGGCGGCGTTCATCGGCGCTTTCGCGCTGGCTGCGCTCACGTCCGTCTATCTCGTCACGCGCGGGGGCTGGCCGATCGCGGTCCTCGGCGTGGCGGCAATCCTCTCCGGTATTTTTTATACCACCGGACGGTATCCGCTGGGGTACCTGGGGCTGGGGGACTTGCTTGTGCTCTTTTTCTTTGGACCCGTGGCGGTCGCCGGGACCTATTACGTTCAATCGCTGGAACTCAACGCCGCAGTCATATTTGCCGGGTTCGCGCCGGGGTTGATGTCCGTCGCTATCCTCACCATCAATAATTTACGAGACATGGACAGCGACCGCAAGTCTGGGAAGAATACCCTCGCCGTGCGCTTCGGCCGCGGCTTCGCGTTGTCGGAATATCTTTTCTGTATTCTTGGCGCTTGTTTGGTGCCGGTTTTTATTTATATGTTTATCCAGGACCATCTGCCCATTTTAGCCAGCGTGATCGTGGGCCTGGCCGCCGTCCCGACCATCAAAACGGTTTTGACCAGGACCGAAGGTGTGGCGCTTAACGCCGCCCTGGCCGCGACCGCGCGGTTGCTCCTGGCTTACAGCGTCCTGTTTGCCATGGGGTGGGTGCTGTGAAGATCGCCTCGTTTCGCGTTTACCAATATGCCCTCGATCTCAAACAGCCCATTTGGGTGCACGGGGTGCAGATGTCCCGGCGCGAAGGATTTGTTATCCGTTTAACTTCAGAACAGGAGACCGGCGGGTTCGGGGAGGTCGTCCCTTTGAAGGGATGGAGCGAAGAGAGCTTAGACGAGGCCCGGGAACAGATCCGGGCGATCAGGGCGAAGCTGGTCGACCGGGATATTCCGCCGGGCGTTGAAAAGCTGGAAGGCAAGATGCGCTCCTGGCTGCCGGCAGACGAGATGAACCTGCGGCCGTCCGTCCAGTTCGGCATGGAAATGGCCGTCCTGAACCTCATCGCCAACGCGCGCAACACGCGTTTGTTTCAGCCCGTTGCCCATGCCGGTTACCATGACCACGTCCGCGTCAGCGCCTTGCTCGACGGGACCAGGGAGGAAGTCCAGCGCCAGGCCAGGGAGTTCAAGGAAGAGGGTTTCAAGGACATGAAGCTGAAGGTGCGCGGTCCGGTCGATGAAAGCGCCGCGAAGGTAAAGGCGGTCAATGACGTTTTGCGCGGTGAGGTTTTGCTTCATCTGGATGCCAACCAGGCGTGGGAACTCGATGAGGCGGTGCGCTTCGGGCGGGAGATCGAATGCGGCGCGGCCGCTTATATCGAGGAACCTTTGAAACATGTCTACCAGACGCCGGAATTTTATCAGGAGACGATGATCCCCGTCGCGCTGGACGAGTCTTTGGGCAAATTGTCATTCGATGAATTGAAGAGCATGGACGGCGTCGATGTGCTTGTCTTGAAGCCGACGGTGCTGGGCGGGATCGAAAAGACCTGGCAGTTCATGCAGGAGGCCCAGGCGCTGGGCTTGAGCGCCCTTATCAGCTCGTCCTTTGAATCCGGGCTGGGGATCCTCACCCTCGCGAATCTGGCCGGCTGCACCGTGCGCGACCAGGCGGCCGGGCTGGATACCTTGAAATGGTTCCGGCAGGATTTGTTGAAGGAAAAAGTATCGATCCGGCACGGTAAAATCGATGTCCGCCGGCGCCTGCCGCGGGAAGAGGACATCGACTTTAGCCTTCTTCAAGAAATTTTATGACCGAGCGTATCGCGTGCCCTG
>JACRHQ010000076.1 GCA_016217585.1 Candidatus Omnitrophota bacterium
ACGACCGTCAGCTGGACGATGATCCGGATCTGGGAAGGGATATAATTCCGGATGAGCGAGATGACGACATTGGACATCGCAGTCACAAACGTGAGGCCGAACGACATAACGAGCGCCGTTTTAAGCTGTGTCGTCACCGCCAGCGCCGAACAGATCCCCAGGATCTGGTACGTGATCGGGTTGGTGTCCCAAAATCCGTCTTTAAGGATCTTCCTGTTTTTACCGGATAATAACGCTTCGGCCATAGCTTGCCCCCCTGCGTTAAATTTTTCTGACCTTGCTCAAATACGCGTCGTAAACCCTGACCCAGCGGTCCATAAGCTCCGTAACGCCTTTGCCCGTCAATGTCGCCGCCGTGATCCCGTCGACATGATAACCCGATTCGTCCTTGCCGACGACATCCGCGGCCTTGCCCTTGACGACAACGGTCGGGGTCAATTTATGCTCTTTGACGGAATAGATCGTTTTCCCTTTGAAATTATTCTGGAACCACTCTTTTTCGATCTCGCCTCCCAGGCCCGGCGTTTCGCCGTGCTTGTAGAAGGTGACCCCGCGGATCGTGGTGGCGTCCGCCTCCACGGCCAGATAACCGTAGAGCGTCGACCACAGCCCCTGGCCGACGATGGGGAAGGCGTAAGCGACGACCTGTCCGCCCTCCTTATATAAATACAACGGAAACAGATCTGTGTCCTTGTCGGTCAGTTGCTTCGGCTTCCTGCCTTCGACGACATTCCCTTTACCGTCGATGACCACTTCCTCGATCTTGCTGTCATAGACCTTGAGGACTTCCGCCGCCTTTGTTTTGGGCGCGACCGGGTCCTGGAGGACGACCGCCTTGAGGATATTCCTCTTGACGTCCAGCTCCTCGTTCAGTTCCTTCCGGGGCCGCAGACCTTCCGAGAAGACGGAAAGGAGAACGCCGCTGACGACACAGACGATAATAGCGAAGATGAAAGTATAACGTGTGCTGTTGGTATTCATGGTTTAACCCGCAAACGCCGCTTGATATGGTTTTCCACGACGAAATAATCGATCAGAGGCGCGAAGGCGTTCATGAACAGGATCGCGAGCATGGTGCCTTCCGGATAAGCGGGGTTGACGACCCGGATCAGGACCGTCAGCACGCCGATCAAAAACCCGTAGATCCACCGGCCCGTATCGGTCGCGGCGGCCGAGACCGGGTCGGTGGCCATAAAGACGGCGCCGAAGGCGAACCCGCCCATGACCAGATGCCAATACGGAGGCAAGGCGAAAAACGCCAGCCGGTCGGACCCCCGCAAAAGATAAAATATCCCCGACATGACCAAGAGCCCCAGGGCACAGCTGACGACGACCCGCCAGCTGGCCACGCGGGTGACCAGAAGAAACGCCAGCCCGGCCAGACACGCCAGCGCCGAGGTCTCCCCGATCGACCCGGGGATAAAACCGTAAAACATATTGGAAAAATTGTACCCGGCGTCCGCGAGCGCCTGCACGACCGAAGCGCCCCTGGGGGCGGCCGCCGCGACCGCGAGCGGCGTCGCGCGGGTATATCCGTCGACCGCGACCCACACGGTCGACCCGGAAATTTGCCCCGGGTACGCGAAAAAGAGAAACGCGCGCGCGACCAGAGCCGGGTTAAACACGTTCATCCCCGTGCCGCCGAAAATTTCCTTGCCGAAGACAACGCCAAAGGAGATCCCCACTGCGACCTGCCAGAGGGGTATCGTCGGCGGGAGCGTGAGCGCGAACAAAATGCCGGTGACAAAAAACCCTTCGTTGATTTCGTGCTTGCGCGTGACGGCGAACAAGACTTCCCAAAAACCGCCGGCCATATAACTGACCAGAACGATGGGGATGACCTTCCATGCCCCGGCCGCCATCGCCGCCCAGAACGAATGGGCCAGGCCTTTGGCCGCCTCGATCTGGTACCCGGTGTTATAAATCCCGAACAACGTCGCCGGGACAAGCGCGAGGACAACAAGGCTCATTACGCGTTTGAGGTCCACCGCGTCGCGCACGAACGGGGCCTTGGGCGCGGTCTTGCCGGGCGTCAGCAAGAAAGTATCCAGCGCCTCATACAAAGGATACAATTTCTCGAGCGGCTTGCCCTTCTCGAACAATTGACCGACTTTTTTTAACTGTTCTTCAAAGAATTTCATAAGAAATGTTTGTTACCCTTCCTTTTCAATCAAATCCAGCCCCTCGCGGATGATCCCCCCCACGTCCGTCTTCGACGGACAGGCGAAGCTGCACAGCGCGAAATCTTCTTCATCGCATTCCAGGATGCCCAGCCGCTCGGCCTCTTCAATGTCCTCGCTGATGACCGCCTTGAGAAGAAAATACGTCATGATGTCCAACGGCACG
>JACRHQ010000077.1 GCA_016217585.1 Candidatus Omnitrophota bacterium
AACTGATGGGCGTAGCGGTCGACCAGGTCGCGGATCATCTTTTGATACTTGGTGTGGTTTTTTCGTGCCTCACGTTTGAAAAATTCCAGGCTCGATTTCGTCAAAGCCAACGTCACCTTGACGGTCGATTGAGGCATGGCCAGTTCATGAGGCGGCGGAAGAAAATCATCAACGCGCTTTAATTCCCCGACGGGTTGGTCAGGATCAACCATTTCCTTTTTCATAGTAACCACTCCCCTTTCTCCAATAACCCGCTCCTATAATCCGGATTTTACCCTCCCTATAGATAAAACGAACGGTGAGAATTCTGCCATCAACTTTCCCGATGCAAAACATCCTTTCCTCCTGCGCGCTATGCTTGCTGTCGACATAAATCTTCCTTTTCGGATCCCAAAAAACTTTAGCCGCCGTCGTGAAATCGACGCCGTGCTTATGGATATTGAGCCGTTCTTTTTGAGGATCCCAGATGAAATCACTGCGACGCTGAATCATTGGCTGCCAGCCCCTCGCCTCTTACGACAAGCATAATAAACGGACGAGATAATGTCAATATTATAATACATATCTATATATGGTCTATTGTATTGCGATTTCCGCAATACCTCAGAGCTTCTGCCCTCTCCCGGAGTGGCCGGGCTTAAAACAAATCGGAGTGAGTGCCGGTCCGGATGAAATATATGCCGTCTCCTTCGACTTTGTAGATCAAAAGCCAGTCCGGCCCGGCATGACATTCCCTGTTACCCTTGTAATCGCCCTGAAGTGGATGATCTTTGTTTGCGGCGGGAAGCGGTTCTTCTTTGACCAATGCCCGGATGATATCGTCCAGGATGTCAATATCTTTATGGCGCTTTTGCTGAAGCTTGTAATCCCGTTTGAATTGGGTGGTGTAAAACGGTTTCAACATGCCGTCACTTTTTCAAGTCCTTGAGCATGTCTTGCGCGTTATCAAAGCCGCGCAAACCGTTCTTTCCCTCAACATCACGCATGGCGCGCAGGGTCCGCGCGTTCGGAATTCTTAAATCAAACGGCAGACCGTTTTCAAGTTCGACGCGGTGGTAAAAAATATTGATGGCCTCGGAAGCGGTCAGCCCCAGCACCTCAAAGATCCTTTCAACCTTGCTCTTTAACTTCGGCTCGGTACGGGCCCGGATCATGGCTGTTTTACTCATGTTATCACCCCTCATTCTCGGTCAAATCACCCGCTTCAAGTGTATCCCGTTCGTGGCACAATGTCAAATTTTATTTCCGCCCCTGGAATTAGAGGGACACAATACTTAATTCAGCCGATGAATTAAGTATTGTGTCCCTCTTTTTGATCACCATCTCAATCGCCCGATATGTGACGTCCAGCAAGCGCTCCAATTCCTCCATCGTCATCGACAACGGCGGCAGGAGGACGATCACGTTGCCCAACGGCCTTAAGATCACGCCGTACTTGCGCACTTCCTGGCACACACGCACGCCGATTTTTTCCTGCCAGGGATACGGCTCTTTGGTTACCCGGTCGCGCACCAGCTCGATGCCGGCCATAAATCCCCGCTGGCGGACGTCGCCGACGTGAAGAAGATTATAGAACGATTGAAGCTTCCGGCTCAAGAACTTTATTTTGGGGGCGAGCCTCGCCAGAGTCTTTTCTTTCTCAAAGACTTCCAGGTTCGCCAAGGCCGCCGCGCAGGCCAGAGGGTTCCCCGTGTACGTGTGCCCGTGGAAGAATGTTTTTTGCTCTTTGTAATCGGCCACAAATCCGTCAAAAATTTTCCGCGTGGTCAGGGTGGCAGCCAGCGGCAGATACCCGGCCGTGATCCCTTTGGCCAGACACAGGATGTCCGGCGAAACCCCTTCGTGCTCACAGGCGAACATCTTTCCAGTTCGGCCGAATCCCGTGGCCACTTCATCGGCGATAAAGATAACTTCATAGCGGCGGCACAACTCACGCATCCGCTTGAGAATTCCCTTCGGCCACATAATCATGCCCGCCGCGCCCTGGACGACCGGCTCGACGACAAAAGCGGCAATCTGTCCGTGCCTTTTCTGAAGCATCGTCTCGAAACGGTCCAGACACTCAAAAGCGTAGTCCGGATATTCTTTGCCTTTGGGCGCGCGGTAACAGTCCGGGAAATCCACTTTGATCGTCTTGAAGATCAGATCCCGATAAACCTTATGAAAAAGCTCGATGCCGCCGACGCTGACACTGCCCAGCGTGTCGCCGTGATACGAATTGGCCAGGTGCGCGATCAGGCGCTTTTCTTTACGGCCGGCATTCTGCCAGTACTGATAAGCGATCTTGATCGCCGCCTCGACCGCCGTGGAGCCGTTGTCCGAATAGAAAACTTTGGCGAGGCCCCGCGGCGCGATGGCGACCAGCTTCCGGGCCAATTCAATCGCCGGCGTATTGGATAATCCAAGAAACGTCGAGTGTTCCAGCTTGTTAAGCTGCCCGCGCACGGCCGCGCTGATCCGCCGGTGCCCGTGTCCGTGAACATTAACCCACAGGCTCGAAACGCCGTCGAGATACCGGTGGCCTTGCGTGTCGATCAGATAACTGCCCCGAGCGCGGTCGATGACCAGCGGCTCCTCCGTCAACCAGTCCTTCATCTGGGTAAACGGATGCCAGACATATTTCTTGTCCCACGCGACCAGTTGCTTTTGTCGCAAGGCTGGCACCCCGGCCCACGGTTCGAGAAGCCGCCTGATCCTGATCGTCGGCGCGCACCGGCGCACAATATCCTGTGGCCGGAAACTTTTCAGCCAGGGGATCGTTCCCAGGACAGAGACATTACCCAACCGACGAATAACATCCGGATTGGTTTTCTCGGGCAATCCCAGAAGGGTTGCCCGAGGGGTGCCCTGCTTGCGCCGGGACGCTTCGCTGAATAATACGCCACGCACCGTAATGCCTTGATCCCTCGCCTGCCGGATGGTCAAAAGCGTGTGGTTGATGGTCCCCAGTCCCGACCGCGCGACGATCACAAGTTCCAGATCGAGGTCCCGCACCAGGTCCGCGACAAAATAATCGTCGAGCAGTGGAACCATCAGGCCGCCGGCCCCTTCGACCAGCAGAATATCATGCTTTTGTTTTAGCCGTTCGTAAGCCGTGAAGATTTTCTTGACGTCGATTTTGTGTTTTGCTCTTTGGAAAGCCAGATGCGGAGAAAGCGGTGCGCGGGCGAAGCAGGGGTTGATCCCGGCCAGCGGATCGGAAAGCCGCAGGGACTTCTTTAAGAAAACGGCATCGTCGCCCCCGCATTGCACGGGCTTCATCACGCCGACGTTGTAACCTTGCTTTTGAAGAAGCGTCCCCAAAACCAGCGTCGCAATCGTCTTGCCGACGCCGGTGTCGGTGCCGGTAATAAATATACCTTTCATCGCGTATCTCGTATCTCGTATCTAGTATTTCGTTCGTCTTGGCGACGAGATACGAGCGACGAGATACTAGATACGAACTTCTTTCTTACTTTGTTGCTTCCACCCAAATCACCTCAAACGTCGCGCCGACGCCCCACCGATCGCCAAAGGTCCGGCTGTAATACGCGTCGGCCCGGGTGAGCCAGTCCCGGCCGATAAACGTGTCGCCCACAAGCGCGTTGGCGCCGATGTCCTTGACCCATTGAAGAAGGGCCATCATGTCCGGGAAATGCGTGCGGATCGTTTCCTCCTCGACGCGGACATCCCGGAATCCCGCCTTGTCAAGCGCCGCGGCGACCTCCTCTTTACCGGCAAGCTGCGGCAGGGCACTGCCCCCTTTGGCCGCCTCGCGCGTTTTTTCCAACGCTTCAAACAATTCCCGGAACGTGCTGTAGCCGAACATGGTCAGAAGCATCTTTCCGTCTTCTTTAAGGATCGCGTGGCAATTGGCGAAAGCCTCGGAGAGATCGTCGACCCATTGGTACGCGAGGTTCGACGCGACCAGTTCAAAGGTGTTTTCCTTAAAAGGCATCCGGCGGGCGTCGGCCTGAAGGATCGCGCAATCTTTCTCCCGCATTCCGGCCACATCGACCATCCCCGCGGCAAAATCGATGCCCACCACACGCGCGTCGGGGAAATGATTCTTCAACCGGCCGGTGAACCATCCAGCTCCTGTGCCGACGTCCAGGATCGGACCACCGCCCCCGTGCGCCGCCGCTTTCGCGAGGAGCTCGCGGCCGATCTCCTTGTGCAGGCCGGTCAGGACGTCGTACTGCAGCGCCGCGCCGGAAAACGCCCGCCGGATTTTGTCATCGATCAATTTCAGGGCCATGGCTACAACGTGGACTTCTTGAGGAACTCCTCCACCACCTGGTTGAATTCGTGAGGTTTGCTTAAAAAAGGGAAATGCCCGCACTGCTCAAAAAAATCAAACCGTGATCCGGGACACGATTTCCTCAAGAACTCAACCGTTTCTTTGGTGCAGATTTCATCGTCCCGGCCGTTGATAAACTGGACGGGGACATGCACGGCCTTGAGCACTTCGCGCAGGTCTTCCTGCTCCAGGATATCCAGATATTCGACCAGCGCCTGTTTCATCGGCACGCCGTCGGACTGGCGGAACTTCTGCAGCCACTTGAACCGCCGGCTCTGGCGTTCTTCCCGCGTAAAGAGCGACCGGAAGAACACGTTGACGATGGACGGGTAATCGGTGTCCAGCTGCCCGCCGAGCTTGCGCATCTTCCCGACGTCCAGCCCGTGCGGGTAGTCGGCGGACCTGGAAAACTTGGGCATGGAACCGACAAAAACAAGACGCTTGACGCCGTTTGGAAATTTCTCGTAAAGCTTCAGGGCGACCAGCCCGCCCAGTGAACTTCCTATGACGCTGATATCATTAAATTGCAGCGCCTGCAGGATCGTCTTGAGGTCCCTGACCATACCCTCCAGCGCCATCTTCTTCCAGCCGCTCTTGCCGTGGCCGGGCAGGTCAATGGTCATGACGCGGTAATATTGGGAAAAAAATTTGGACTGATGGCGCCAGATGCGTTTGTCCACACCCCAGCCGTGCAGGAACAACAGGTGCCCGCCTTTGCCTTCGATGTCGTAATGCCAGTCGATGTCGCTGTGCGCTTTGATGTGAGGCATAATTATTTTATAAAATGACCACTCCGGGGATCCGATAATCCGGGTACCCGGATCACCTAGTCGCGGATCACCGGATGTCCGGATAACCTAAATAAGATCCAAATGCCTTCCAACCATTCTTAGCTTTTCCAAAGTATAGTCCAAATCTTCCCTCGTGTGCGCCGCCATCACGGTCAGCCGCAGCCGGGCCGTCTGTGCCGGCACCGTCGGAGGACGGATCGCGCTGACGAAAATGCCTTCCTCCCATAAGCGTCTGGAGAATTCAACCGCCACGGCCGGTTCACCGACAACGATCGGAATGATCGGCGTTTGCGACGAAAGCGTATTAAACCCCATCGCGACGACCGCCTTTCGAAAATAATCTGTATTGGCCCACAATTTTTGCCGTAGCGCGGGTTCATCACGGATGATCTCAACCGCCTTTTTCGCCGCCGCCGCCACGGCCGGCGGCATGGCTGTCGTGTAAATAAAACTCCGGGCCTTGTTTACCAAGAAATCCGTCAAAGCCTTTGGGCCGCAACAGTACGCGCCGAAGGAGCCCGCGGCCTTGGAAAGCGTCCCCATCTGGATATCAATTTTGTCTTCCACGCCGAAATGTTCGGCCGCGCCGCGGCCGTTTTGTCCCAGCACGCCGAGCGCGTGGGCCTCGTCGATCATGACCAGGCAATCATATTTATGCGCCAGCGCGACGATTCTGTCCAGCGGCGCGATGTCGCCGTCCATGCTAAAGACACTGTCCGTAATAATGCCTCGCCGACGAAAGCCTGTCGCAGAACGCAACATCTCCTCCAGCGCTTCCATATCGTTGTGCGGATAGCGTTTGAACCTGGCCTGGCTCAAAATGATTCCGTCGATGATCGACGCGTGGTTCAGCCGGTCGCAAAAAATCATGTCATCGCGGCCGAAGACGCCGGCAATGATCCCGACGTTGGCCATGTATCCGGTGCTGAAGACCAGACAACTCTCCGCGCCCTTGAACCGCGCGATTGTTTCCTCAAGTTCCCGAATGGCCGCCAGATTCCCGCAGACGAGCCTT
>JACRHQ010000081.1 GCA_016217585.1 Candidatus Omnitrophota bacterium
ACTTTTTTGCGGCAACATCCGCAAGAGCTGCGGGATAAAACTTCCGCGCAGCTTCGGGAAGAGGTCGCGGCGCACGGATGGGATGTGGCCGTCGTGGAGGCGGCGTTGGAAGATTTGGGGGTTGCGATAGTCAAGGAATAGAGGGGGTATCCCGGATATTTTTCTTGCCGAAAAGGAATCCTCTGGTATACTACAACAAATAGTAAAATTTTACTATATTTGAAGTTCGGGTACAGCATGCTTTTAAAACACTTTAACTTCCATTCCCCCAAGACGTTAGAATCAGCTTTGGATCTCTATGACCGCCTCCCGGATGTCAGGTTGCAGGCAGGGGGGACCTTTCTCCTTAATAGCCTGAAGATGCTCAAAAGGCGAGGGGCGAAGACGCCCCAAAACGTCATCAGCCTTGCTCATATTGACGAGCTCAAAGGGATCAAGATCAAGGGCGGTCAGTTGGTCGTCGGAGCCATGACAAATATCGATGAAATTTACGGTTCGCCTCTTTTGACAGGCAACCTGAATTTATTGAAGGTCGCCGCCCGCAATATCTCTTCGCAGTTGATCCGTAATATGGCCACCATCGGAGGAAATCTGGCGTGCCGTTATACCTGGACGGAGCTGCCGGCGGTCATGGTCGCGCTGGAAGCCAAAATGCATTTTAAGGGAGCCAGGGGGGAAGAGGAAATCGTCGCCGCGCAGGATTTCTTCAAGAACGCGGCCAAGACGGATAAAATTCTTACCCATGTGACCATCGGCAAGGATGACGGCGTTTCGGCCGTCTACTTTCGCGCTAAAAAGTCGCCCTATGTGGATATCCCGCTTTTGTCGTTAGGCATCAAGACGCGGTTCGTCCGGGGGAAATTTACGGAAACGGTTGTCGCGGTGAATAATTGTGTGGCCTTCGCCCAAAGAGACCGTACCCTGGAGGGATTCCTGAACAAAAGCCGTATTGACGAAAATATCCCGGATGTCGCATTAGACCACCTGGATCCGGCGATTTATGACGCGCGCAGCTCGGATTATAAAAAACACATGTTCCGCGTCGGTATCCGGCAGGCCCTGCGGGATTTGACAGGAAGGCACGCATGATTACGTTGAATATTAACAAGAAAGAATACCGGCTGGATTTAAGGGGGCATGAAACCCTCCTCGAGGTCCTGCGCGACCAGCTTGGGCTGACCGGGACCAAAACGGCCTGCGAGGAATCGGAGTGCGGGACCTGCGCCGTCCTCGTCAATGGCAAAGCCGTCCTTTCGTGCATTACATTGGCGGCCGATTGCGATGGAAGAGAAATCACGACGATAGAAGGGCTGGCCGACGGCGAACAGCTGCACCCTGTTCAACAGGCTTTTATAGATCACGGCGCGGTGCAGTGCGGATTTTGTATCCCGGGCATGATCATGTCTTCCAAGGCCCTGCTGGATAAAACTCCGGAACCGACCCGGGAAGAGATGGAGTATGCCCTGGACGGCAACCTGTGCCGTTGCGCTTGTTATTTGAAGATTTTTGACGCGATCCGTGCAGCGGGGAAGAAAATGAAAGCGGCAAAGAATGTCTAATTATGGTCACTCCCGTTAAGAAAACATTTTTAAAGGAATATGTGAACCCCGTCGGGAAAAGCGTCCCGCGCATCGACGGCAAGGGTATCGTCACGGGCCAGGCCAAATACGCCTTTGACGTCAGTTTCCCGAATATGCTCGTCGGCAAGATGATCCGCAGCCCGCATCCGCATGCCCGTATCATCAGCATCGACACCTCCCGCGCCGGGAAGCTCCCCGGCGTGCGCGCCGTCATCACGGCCAGGGATACGGACGGAATCAAGTTCGGCTCCAATGAGTATTTTTTCCCGCATACCGTTGATCAAATGGCCCTTGAATCCGAAAAGGTGCGTTATGTGGGCGATGAGATCGGCGCGGTCGCCGCGGTTGATGAAGAGACCGCCCTGGAAGCGCTGAACCTGGTCGATGTCCAGTATGAGGTCCTGCCGTTTGTCGTCGATGTCCGGGAAGCCATGAAGCCCGGCGCGCCGCAGATCCATGAATCCCTGAATAATATCGCGGTCATTTTGCCGGTCAATTTCGGCAATCCCGACAGGGCCTTGAAGCAAGCCGATTACGTCCGTGAAGATTTGTTTTACGCGCCGGCCGCGCACATGGCCGCCCTGGAGCCTCATGTCTGTGTCGGGCAATGGGAGACTTTTTCCAACAAGGTGACTTTGTGGGCCTCCAGCCAGGCGCCTTTTAAATGCCGTGAAGCGTTGGCCAAGACTCTCAAATTAGATCTGAACGATGTGCGCGTCATCAAAATGGCGGTAGGAGGGGGGTTCGGCGGGAAGCTGGAGATGCTTCCGATGGATTTTGCCGCCTGTTTATTGTCTAAAAAAGCCGGGGGGTTGCCGGTCAAGATTTGTTGTAACCGGGAAGAAGAATTCCTGGCGACCCGGAGAAAGCACGGCATGATTTACAAGCTTAAATCCGGCGTCAAGAAGGACGGGACGCTGGTGGCCATTACCGGCGAAGTCATCGCCGACGGCGGGGCCTATTGCAGCTACGGGCCGACCGTTCTGGCGGCCGCGATCATGCGCATCTTTATGGTCTACAAAATCCAGCATTTCCGCATGACCGGCTACAGGGTCTACACCAATACGCCCATCAGCGGCGCCATGCGCGGGTTTGGGGGCGTCCAGGCCGGGTTTGCCGTCGAGTCGCACATGGACATGCTCGCTGAAGGGATCGGGATGGACCCGATCGCGTTTCGCCTGAAGAACATCACGACCCCGGATATGGTGACCATCAACAAGATGGTTTTGACGACCAACGGCCTGCGCGAATGCATTGACAAGGCCATCGCCGCCAGCGACTGGTATAACAAGCGCGGCAAACAGAAACATTTATGCCGCGGCATCGGCATCGGGATTGCCGCCGATGTCATGGGTTCGAAAATGTACAAGTCGCATGAGTCCGCCGGTTCCATTGTCAAGGTCGAAGAGGACGGCTCGGTGTATCTGTTTACCGGCGCCGCGGACACCGGGCAGGGATCAAACACCGCGCTTTCCCAGATCGCGGCGCAGGAGCTGGGGGTCAGTTACAGCCGGATCCGCTGCAAGTCCGGGGACACGGAGATCACGCCGTTTGACACGGGCAGCTTCGCCAGCCGGGTCACCTTTATCTCCGGCAACGCGACCCTTTTGGCGGCGCGCGATGCCAAAGAGCAGATTTTATCCGTCGTGGCGGAAGAATTAAAGCGGGACATCGATGACCTGGACATCCGGGCGGAAGAAGTAATCGCTGAAAAGGACAAATCGGTCCTGATGAGTTTCGACAAGGCTTTGGAATTATGCTACGCGTTTAATTACGGGAAACAAATCATCGGGCGAGGGAGTTACAACCCCAAGACAACGCCGATCGACTTCAGGACCGGCGAGGGAAACGTTTCGGGGAGTTACGGGTTTGAGGCGCAGATCGTCGAGGTGGAAGTCAACAAAGAGACAGGAGAAGTCAGAATCCTTAAGTTATGGGACGCCCACGATATCGGTAAAGCCATCAACCCCCAATCCGTTGAAGGTCAGATAGAAGGGTCTCTGGCCATGGGGCTGGGGTACACATTTATGGAGAACCTTCGTTTTGACAATAAAGGCCGGCCGGCCAACGGTAATTTCGCGAACTACCGGATCCCCAGGACCATCGGGACGCCTCCCATAGAATGCATTATGGTGGAGACCGGCGACCCCAACGGGCCCTTTGGCGCCAAAGGGATGGGGGAGGCCGCTTTGTTGCCGACCGCAGCGGCGATCGCCAACGCCATCTACGACGCGGTGGGGATCCGACTCAAGGAACTTCCTTTCACTCCGGACAAGGTCATCCAGGCCCTCAAGGAGAAGGAACAGCTTGAGGCATCAGCCGGTTCACAGACTTCCCGATAATTTCAGTTTTAACTCTTCAAAATCTTCCGGGGTGTTGAAGCTGCGGATGACGCCTTCGTCCTCGACGGGTAGAACACGCGTTTCTGCCGTGTGCCGATGGATGACCGTATTGATCCCCTCCGAATGGTCGAGGTCAAGAAACTCTTGTTTCAGCCGGACGTCGAAGACCGGAGGGTGCCCTTTATAGCCCTGATAGACTGGGACAAGAATCAGCGGTTTTTTCTCCTGGAAGAATTTTATGAGTGTCTGCAAGGTTTCTTGTTTGACGAGGGGATAGTCAACGGGAAGAAGGAGGATCCCTTGGGTTTGCGGGGCGAGATGGGCCAAACCGGTCTTAAACGAAGACGTTTGGCCTAATTTATAATCTTTGTTATAGACAATCTTGACCTTTTTATGCTTAAATAGAACAGGTTTTATTTGTTCGGCGCCGTGTCCAAGGACGATGATCAGTTCTGCGGTTCCGGTGGAAAGAAGCAGTTTCACCAGACGCTCAATGACCGTTTCACCACCGGGTTTGGCCAAGGCTTTGGGGGAACCGAACCGGGTGCTTAAGCCCGCAGATAAGAGGATGCTCGTGACCATCAGTTTCAATTATAGCGCAATTGCGGCGATGTCACTAATCAATATTTAACTGTTCCCTGGAATAGGAGTATCGTGTCCGCATTTCTGGTATTAATCGGGGTTTCTGTGGCAGGGGTTATCGCTGTTTTCTTTCTGCTTCGGAGCGAAAAACATTCCGCTGGCCTTCCCTTGCATGACCTTGGATCCCCACCGGAGGCGAGGCCCGCCGCGGCAACACCCGTTAAAAAATCATCTGCGCAACAAGCCCAATTGCCGGCCGAAGAAGAAAAACGCATTGAACAGGAAATCGATTTGACCGCGCGCCTGGAGGAATGGAAAGAAAAGTATGGACGGCTTGACAAGATCTTTCAGGAGAAAAGCGCGGCGCTCGCGAAGAATGAAGAACTCCTTCAGGCAGAGTTAAACAACCGTAAAGAATTTAACAAGTTCAAAGATATGCTGGAGAAGGACCTCAAGGATGCCAGGGACAAGGCGCGCACCGTGCAGGTTGAATTAAACGGTACCAGGGCGGAGGCGGAAAGTTATAAAAAGCGGGTCAACCAGTCGGAAGAAAAAGTAACAAAGATGGAGAAGGCCTTGTTGGCCAAAGACGACGAGATCGCCGGCTTGGTCAAGCGGCTGGAGACTAAACCGGCACCGCCGGTTGAGGCCACCGTACCCCCAAAACCCGCGGATCCTGAACTCAAGGCGCCCGGCGGCGATCCGGTTGCCCCTCAAGCGCCTAACACCGCTGATACACCAGGGAAATCTGATCCGTCGGCAACCAATCAAGATGATCAAAAAGGAGAAACCAATAATGGATAAATGGATTTTAGGGAGCGTTGTGGGGGCGGTAGTTTTTTGTCCTTTTGTACTTTCTTTTGTCTGTGCTTCTCGCGCGGATGAGCCGTCTGTTTCCAAGATCGTGGTTTTCGAGACGAGTCAGGGGAATATTGAACTGGAGCTCTGGCCTGCCGTGGCTCCCAAGACGTGTGAAAATATGATCGGCCTCGTGAAAAAAGGGTATTATGACGGCACCGTTTTCCACAGGGTTATCAAAGGGTTTATGCTTCAGGGAGGGGACCCGACCGCGACAGGAAGGGGCGGGGAGAGCCTCTGGGGCGGCAAGTTTGAGGATGAGTTCTCAAAGAGTGTGAGTTTCGACAAGCCCGGCCTTCTGGCCATGGCCAACGCCGGCCCGAACACCAACGGCAGCCAGTTCTTTATTACGACCGTCCCGACGCCGTGGCTCAACGGCCATCATACTATTTTTGGTAAAGTCGTAAGCGGTTATGACGTGGTGCAGAAAATTGAGGCCGTAAAAACCGGGTCCGGCGACCGCCCTGTCGAAGATCAGAAAATCCTTCGCGCGTATATCAAATAAAGATGGAACATTAATTATTGATAAAGGCCCTGGAGGCGACCGGCCGGGGGCGTGAGTATGCGCTGGCCACCATTGTCGAGTCAACGGCCAAGGGGACTCCCCGCAAGGCCGGGGCTAAAATGGTTGTGCTGGAGGATGGTGTTACCTGGGGGTCGATCGGAGGGGGGCGTAACGAAAAGGCCGTCCAGGCGGAGTGTCTGAAGGCGATCAAATCGGGCAAGCCTTCCCTGGTGACTTATGATTATTTTGGCAAGGAGGGCCAATCGGTTTGTGGAGGCCAGATCAAGGTCTTTATTGATCCGGTCAAGACGGCCAAACATCTGGTCATCTGCGGGGCCGGACATATCGCTTTACCGCTGTCTGTCATCGCCAAAATGCTTAATTTCAGGGTCACCATTATTGACAACCGCAAAGAGTTCGCGAACTCCAGGCGGTTTCCTCATGTTGACAAGATTGTGGTTGGCCCGCCCGCCGCCGGATTATCCCGGATACGGATTGATCAAGATACCTATATCATGATTGTGACGCAGGGCAACGAATTTGACTTTGAATGTTTAAGGGCGGCCATCGGCAAGGATGCGGGTTATCTGGGGGTCATTTCCAGCAAGGCCAAGCGGGTCAAGTTTTTTGGCCGTTTGAGGAAGAGGGGGGTCCCCCAACCCAGGATCAACCTGGTGAAAATTCCGGCCGGGATAGATGTGGGGGCCCAGACGCCGGAAGAAATTGCTGTTTCCATTGCGGCTGAGATGGTGGCGGTGCGAAACCAGAACTTCCTGGGGACAGATAAATTTAAAGAAAAGGCCGGCCCCAAAGTCGGTCATAGCCACAGTTGGAAAGGGGAAATTGCATGAAAAAAGAGGAAGTGATTGATTTGATCCGGGATGCCGGGTTCGGGTATTTGGCTACGCTGGAGGGGGATCAGCCCCGCGTGAGACCCATGATGCCTTATTTGGTGGAAGATACCGGAGAGATCCTTGTGGCTTTGCTGGGACGATCCCGCAGTATTGAACAGATCCGTAAAAACCCCAGGGTTGAACTATGCTTCGTGGACCGGAAAATGTGGTATTGCCGCATTGCCGGCCAGGCCAGGATTACAACGGATATTGAGAAAAAAACAATCCTTTGGGAAAATATCCCCATGTTAAAGCAGTATTTCGGCGGTCCCCAGGACCCTGATTTTGTCTTGGCTGAAATTAAAATCGATGCGGTTGAGGCCATGACACCCCACCAGAAAACCCCGGATAAAATTCAGTTTTGAAGAGAGAGCCGGTATTCTGAACCTTTCCTCCTGTTTTTGCCACAAAATGTCGAATTATAGCTAAAACCCGCCATTGTTTAGTAGCTGATAATATTGAGAGTAATATTATGCACTGTTTTTAACAGGTCCCGCCAGAATTATGCTAACCGGAAGCAGCTTAATACATTGGATACGATTTCTTTGTATTCAGCTAGTTAACATAATATGTATTATAGGAAGTTGTTGAAAAGAAGAAAAATCAGGCGGGGTTGGTCAAGGTTGTTTCGTGCTTGGCTGTGCCAGGCCGGAATTTAAGTATTTTGTCGCGGACGACCCCTTCTTTTTGTTCCGTGATTGCATTTTGGGGTGTCAACGTATTCTTATTCGGCAGAATTTTATGGCGGACCCCGACCTGTACATCTCCGGTGCGGATCCGGATGATTTTTCCGTTGGCCAGGGCGTCAGCCACGATTTTCCGGCCTTCACGCAGGATCCGGCCAAATGTCGGTCTCGATACGCCCATGGCGTTGGCGCCTTCCGTCTGGTTGTAGCCCTGATGGTCAACCAGTTTGATGGCTTCATAATGGTCAATATTCAGCTCGGCTTCGTCCGGCCGTCCCGGGTTTCCGCGCGGGCTGAATTGAGCCGTTTTGGGCATTTTCTGGATGTATCGGACTTTTTTGCGGCGCCCTTTAAGCATATTCATATCTTATGAAAAGATTTAAACGTTATGATAATATGAGCACATGCTCATAATAATATGACTCTTGTTATGAGCATATGCTCATTGTAAGTTGCTAAAGTCCTGATGTAAAGGTTTTTATTGGATTAAACAACCGATGAAAGCAGATTGGAAAGATACTCCAGGTTCTCCAGGTTGTTTTCAATGCTGCATTGGGGTTGACGCGTATGCAGATTAAGGACGCCCAGGATGCGGCGTTTGCCTTTCAGGGGCATGACCAGGGAGTGCTGGATTTCAGGGCGTTTCAGGAGATGTTTGATCCGGTTATCTCCCTGTTGACCATGGATAATAAACGGTCTTTGTTCAAGGGCCGCCAGACCGGCGATCCCCTCTCCAATCTTTAGTCGTGTATTTTTGACATTTTCCTGGGGTAACCCGCGGGAAACTTTAATAGTCAGATCGCCCTGTCTTTCCGGGTCAATGATCAAAATTGACCCGCATTCCGTGTTGGTCATTTTCAGGGCTACATCCAGCAGGGTCACCAGTAGTTCATCCACGCAGGCGGTCGAGAAAAGGTCCTTGGCGGCCTGTTTAATCGCGGCCGGAAACGGAAAACTGTCCTTGCCTTCCGCGCGTTCATAGATGGCCAGCTTGATGCCGCTTAGTTCAATGTTATTTTTGACGATCTCATATAAAAGGTCCAGGATGGAATTCATCATGACGTTGGAAACGATCCGCAGGTCGTTGATTTCGTTCGCGATATTTTTCAGGGAAATGTTATGGCTGCCGGCAACGGTCTCGTATTCGGTGTTTTCCATGCGCTTGTTGAGGATGACCGGCCCGACAATCATGTATCCGATGGGTTGTCCGCCGTTGTTGTGGATATGCAGCGGTATGGCAAACTGGTGGAGTTTTAGAGGGCTCACGTACTCCAGGTACAAGCCGCCGCCACAGGGTTCGAATTTCTTGAGGAATTCGGAGCTCTCCTGCCGGGCCTGGAACCCCAGGGAAGGGTCCGTTAAAAGCCGGCCGCCGTATTTTCCCTCTTCCGGCGGCAGGATGATGACCCCCTTGTCGTCCACGATAAATATGTTAATACGCAGCACGTCGATAAAGCGCGACAGAATATCCCACCACTTTTCTTTATTGATGAGCTTGAGCGCGAGTTGTCTTGAATTTTCCATGTTCATGGCGTGGTATGTCCGGTCAGCAGGGGCTCAAACGGTCTCTTCGTTGATGTTGTATTTTTTCATCTTGTTATACAAGGTCGTACGGTTGACCCCCAGAGACGCGGCCGCTTTATTGCGGTTCCAGCTGCAGTCTTTCAAGATGGCGATGATATGTTCTCTTTCCGGATATTCTACGGCTTTTTTGAGATTCCGTTCCCGGGATCTGGTGGTGGAAATGGACGAGAATTTCACGAAATTAGGCACGTCCGATTTGTTGATGACGGCCGTCCGGACCATGATAATGGCCCCTTCGACGGCATTTTCAAGTTCCCGGATATTCCCCGGCCAGTCATAATCCAGAAATATTCTTTCCACTTCGGCAGAGAATTCTATATTTTTTTTGTTATTAATCCCGCAGTATTTCTTGAGGAAATGATCCGTCAGAAACGGGATGTCATCTTTGCGTTCACGTAGCGGCGGGACATGGACGCAGATGACATTGATGCGGTAATAAAGGTCTTCCCGGAATTTGCCCTTTTTGACAAGATCGGTAAGATTCTGGTTGGTGGCAACGATGATCCGCGCATTCGCCCGTCGAGGCGTGTTGTCCCCCACCCGCTCAAACAGGCCCTCCTGCAAAACACGCAGCAGCTTAGCCTGCAGGGCCGGTGAAAACGCGTCGATTTCATCC
>JACRHQ010000085.1 GCA_016217585.1 Candidatus Omnitrophota bacterium
AAAATCGGGCTGCTGCGTGTAACCGACGGGCCGGGTACGGACAAAAGCGGATTCAGCCACCAGTTGAAAATCCCGACCGAGAATTTCCACGGCCCTGGCGACGTTCTTTTCCGGGTCGATATTGGAACCTATCCCGATGACGGCTTCGTTCATTGGGTCATCTCAACGGACACCGAATCGGCAAACCGCAACGCCCCCGGCTTGTCCACGCGCACCACCGCGCCCCGGACGGCCGGATTCGCCGTCACGATCTTGAGGATATGGTGCGCCAGTTTCTCCAGCAGAAGAAACTTCGAGGCCTTGACTTCCCGGATGATATTTTTGGTCATGGTCTTATAATCGACGGCCGAGCTTAAATCATCCCCGGCCGCGGCCCGGGCGGCATCGTAGTTAAAACTGATGTTGATGACCACCTCCTGCCTGGTCTTGCGTTCCCAGCCGTTGGTGCCGATAATCGCGCGCAATCTGAGGTTCGTTATCCTTATTTTAGCCATACGAAACTTTCCAGGTCACAAGGTCACCATGTCACCCAGTCACAAAAATAACGGGTGACTGGTGTCCTGGTGACTTGGTGACCTATATCAAATGTTCTCCCCCGTCCGCGTAAATAATCTGGCCCGTCACGTAATCGTTGTCCAGTAAAAAAAGGACCGCGTCGGTCACGTTGGCCACACGGCCCTTACGTTTCAACGGGACATCCTTGGCCAGACGCTCCAGATAGCCAGGATTTTGATTCGCCGGCCCGCCTTCCGGCGAGGCAGGCGGCAGGATCAGCCCCGGCGCCACCGCGTTGACCCGGACCCCGGGCGCGAACTCAACCGCCGCCATCTTGGTCAGTTCGGCCAGCGCCTTTTTCGACAGCAAATACGCCGAATGTGATGTTTTATCCCGGACGATATGCGTGTCCAGAATATTAATGATGCTCCCCTCCCCGGCGCGACGCGCGAAAGAACGCATCAGAATATACGGCGCGTGGAAATTGACCGCGAAATGCCGCTTCATCGCGTCATGTTCATCCTTTTTCAAAGAAGACGGCTCGAAAACCGAGGCGTTATTAATCAGAACATCGATGCGGGAAAATTTCTTGAGGACACGGCCCAGCAGATTTTCGACAGCGCGTTTATCAGAAAGGTCGCAAGGGAAAATTGCGCAGACGCCGCCGTTTTCACGGATATGTTGCGCGGTCTGCCGGGCCTCGGCCGCGGAATGGCCGTAATGAAGCGCGATTTTGTATCCGGAACGCGCCAGCGCGTAACAGATCGCCTGCCCGATGCGCTGCGCGCCGCCGGTGACGAGTGCGGTTGGTCTTAAGACAGATTCTTTTTTCACGTTCTACCGGATCAGGCTCAAGAATTCCGAGCGCGTGGAATTCCGCCGGCGGAATTCCCCGAGCATGCAGGAGGTCTTCATGATGGAATTCTGCTTTTCCACGCCGCGCATCATCATGCACAGATGCCGCGCCTCAATAACGACCCCGACGCCCTTGGCGCCGGTGTGTTCCTGAAGGGTTTCAGCGATCTGCCGGGTGAGGTTTTCCTGGACCTGGAGGCGGCGGGCGAAGATGTCCACGATCCGCGCCACCTTGGAAAGCCCGATGATCTTGCCGTTGGGAAGATACCCGACATGGCATTTGCCAAAAAAGGGCAAGAGATGGTGTTCGCAGAGAGAATAGAGTTCAATATCCTTGACGATGATCATCTCATCGTTGTCGGAGGGAAAGACGGCGTTGTTGATGACCTTATGGACATCTTCCTTGTATCCGCCGGTCAGATACTCTAATGCCCGCGCGGCGCGCAGCGGTGTTTCCTTGAGGCCGTCACGATGAATATCCTCGCCGATGGATTTGATCAGCGCCTTGTAATGTTCTTCCATGGCTCGCATGATAGCATAGGCGGTAAACACTGTCAAACGCTACGCCCCATTACGCCCCATCCCTCCATCTCTCACGACACAAAAAACTTTTTTGCCCATTCAAACATGCTATAATCGTGGTCTCAAGAGCATCAGAAAGGAACCGCGGATTTATGAAACCGATCTGTGACTATCACATGCATACACCCCTGTGCGGCCACGCCGAAGGCGCGCCGGCGGAATACGCCGCGCAGGCGGTTAAAGCGGGATTAAAAGAAATCGGGTTTTCCGACCACGCCCCCTTTGTCGTGAAACCCTTGCCCGGCATCACGATGAAGATGGATGAATTACCCGTTTATCATAAGATGATCGAGGACGTGCGCGAACAATTTAAGGACCAGCTGACCATCCGCGTCGGCATTGAAGCCGATTTTGTGCCCGGATACGAAGCAAAAACCAAAGCAATCCTGGACGCCTACCCTTATGATTACGTCATCGGCTCCGTACACTTCATCAAAGACTGGGGCTTTGACAACCCCGAAGAACGGGAAAAGTGGAGTGTACACGACGTCAACGCCGTGTACCGGGATTATTATGAGCTCCTGCGCGCCAGCGCCGAGTCGAAGATCTACAACATCATCGCCCATCCCGACCTCGTCAAAAAGTTCGGCAACCGGGCAACCGCCGACATGACCGTTGAGATCGAAAAAACCGCACAGGTTTTCAAAAAATCCGGCGTGGCCGTTGAGATCAACACC